>CBDUMB010000475.1:0-3047 GCA_965368205.1 uncultured Pseudomonadaceae bacterium
TTTTGACGCCTGGTATGCAGAGGAAGTAGCTGGTGAAAGTGTCCGCCAGGAAGCGTTAAGCAAGACCTTTACCCACGAAGAGTTAATGGTCAAAGGCGAAGAGGTCTACGGTACTTTCTGTGCAAGCTGTCACCAGCCCAACGGGCAGGGCCTGCCACCGGTATTTCCCTCCCTTGTGGGCAGCCCCTACATTGTTGGTCCCCGCGATGATCACGTAAAAATGGTGATAAATGGTGTGCCCGGTACAGCCATGCAGGCGTTCGGACGTCAGCTTGATGCCGCGCAGCTTGCAGCGGTTGTGCACTACGAGCGGCACTCCTGGGGTAACGATTCAGACGACATCACTCAGCCACGTGATGTCATAGAGCTATCTGGCGAATAAAGAGGAAGTTATGAGCGAAGTCATACACGCAGGTCATCACGATGACCACCACGATCACGGGCCAGATAAAGGGTTAGCTCGCTGGCTGTTTACAACCAACCATAAAGACATCGGTACACTGTACCTGTGGTTCAGTTTCACCATGTTTCTGATTGGCGGCGTCATGGCGCTGATCATCCGCACCGAGCTGTTTCAGCCGGGCCTGCAGTTTGTGAACCCTGAATTTTTCAACCAGATGACCACAAACCATGGTCTGATCATGGTATTCGGCGCCATTATGCCGGCCTTTGTGGGCCTGGCGAACTGGCTGGTGCCAATGCAGGTGGGTGCGCCGGATATGGCCCTGCCGCGAATGAATAATCTGTCGTTCTGGATCCTGCCATTTGCCTTCGGCATTATGATTTCCACCCTGTTCATGGAAGGCGGCGGTCCTAACTTCGGCTGGACTTTCTATGCGCCGTTATCCACGACTTATGCGCCGGATTCGGTAACGTTTTTCATCTTTGCTGTTCACCTGATGGGTGCCTCTTCAATCATGGGTGCGATCAACATCATCGCAACCATTCTGAACATGCGCGCGCCGGGTATGACCCTGATGAAAATGCCTCTGTTCATCTGGACCTGGCTGATCACTGCCTATCTGTTGATTGCGGTAATGCCGGTGCTTGCAGGTGCAGTGACAATGATGCTGTTTGATATCCACTTTGGTACCAGCTTCTTTAATGCAGCTGGCGGCGGTGATCCGGTGATGTTCCAGCATATTTTCTGGTTCTTCGGGCATCCTGAGGTGTACATCATGATTCTGCCGGCATTTGGCATCATCTCGCACATCATCCCGGCGTTTGCTCGCAAAACACTGTTCGGCTATGACTCGATGGTGTACGCGGTGGCTTCGATTGCGTTCCTGTCGTTTATCGTCTGGGCGCACCATATGTTCACCGTAGGTATGCCGTTAGCAGGGCAACTGTTCTTCATGTACACCACCATGCTCATCGCGATTCCTACGGGTGTAAAAGTGTTCAACTGGACGGCCACCATGTGGCAGGGGTCGATGACCTTTGAAACACCCATGCTGTTTGCCATCGCGTTTGTGGTGCTGTTCACCATCGGTGGCTTCTCGGGCCTGATGTTGGCGATCACTCCCGTCGATTATCAGTACCACGATACCTACTTTGTTGTGGCGCACTTCCACTACGTACTGGTACCTGGCGCGCTGTTCTCGATCATTGCAGCGGTTTACTTCTGGTTCCCGAAGTGGACCGGCAAAATGTACAACGAAACGCTGGGCAAGCTGCACTTCTGGTTGTCGTTTATCGGCGTGAACATCACGTTCTTCCCGCAGCACTTCTCGGGTCTGGCGGGCATGCCTCGACGGATTCCTGATTACCCGCTGCAGTTTGCAGACTTCAACATGGTGTCTTCAGTAGGCGCGTTTATTTTCGGCTTTTCGCAGCTGTTCTTCCTGTACGTGATTATTCATGGCATACGATCAGGTCAGCCTGCAAAAGCACGCGCATGGGAAGGTGCAAAAGGACTGGAGTGGACATTGCCCTCGCCTGCGCCTTATCACAGCTTCACCCAGCCGCCTAAAGTGACGGACGAAGAAGTACACGCTTAAGACGAAGCGGAAACAGAGTAAAACAGGTTATTAAGAGCACAGTTGTATGAGCACAGGCGCGCAGAGTTCGGAGATCAAACGTACCGTACGCAAGTTATGCCTCATTGTTTTGGGCATGGCTGCGTTTGCCTGGGCTTTGGTGCCCCTGTATGACCTGTTCTGTGAAATTACCGGCCTGAACGGTAAAACCGGTGGTCCTTATACCTACGATCCGGCGGCCACGTCGCCGGACACCTCTCGCCTGGTCAAAGTGAATTTCATCACTAACACCAATCAGGGCATGGTGTGGGACTTCTGGTCAGAGAAAGGTGGTGTGCGTGTTCATCCAGGTGAACTCAAAGAAGTGAATTTCTACGTAAAAAACACCACTGACAGGGTGATGGTGGGGCAGGCGATTCCTTCGCTGGTGCCGGTATCAGCCACGCAGTACTTTCATAAAACAGAATGCTTTTGCTTTAACCAGCAAATTTTGCAGCCCGGTGAAGAAATGGTTATGCCCATGCGCTTCATCGTCGGCCGGGAACTGCCGAAAAACGTGCAGTCCATCAACTTGAGTTACGCTCTTTTTGACATCACTGAAGCCATGGGTGATGCCGTCGTCACTGGTGGGTAACCACCAGCTTTAGAGCCAAGGGAATATTGGAGAATACAATGGCAAATGCTGAAACAGATCAATCGGCCTACTACGTACCCCACAGTGGTTGGTACCCGGTAGTCCTTGCCGCGGGCCTGATGCTAACGGTCACGGGCCTTGCAAGCTGGTTGATTGATACCAAAGCGGGTGAACCGCACACCTGGACACAGAGCATTATTGGCTTTGCCATGGTCTCTTTTGTTCTTTACTGCTGGTTCGGCAAAGTGATTGCGGAAAACCAGCAGGGCCTCGCCAACGAACAGCTCAAGCGGAGCTACGTCTGGGGTATGGGTTGGTTTATTTTCTCCGAAGTCATGTTTTTTGCAGCATTTTTCGGCGCGCTGTTCTACACCCGCGGCATTGTTGTGCCCTGGATGGGTTCTAAAACTTGAGGTGGTCATAAAAACAGGGGA
>CBDUMB010000476.1:0-3045 GCA_965368205.1 uncultured Pseudomonadaceae bacterium
GAAGCGGTTTTTCATTTGCGGGCCACGGGTAAACGTCAGCGGTTGATCAAGTGTACTCAAGGTAGGATTTCCAAAAATCGGTAAGTTTAAATGAAGCTGGGAAGCAAGAAACCTCTCTCAAGGTTTTTACATCAGACCAATTTCAACCAGACGTTGTTTCAGGTATTCGTCTGCCAGAATCGGTTCAGGATAGCGATTGGGATTATCATCAGTGATACACCCCGGCAATGTGGCAATTTCAAATTCCGGATTAGGATGCAGAAAAAACGGGATCGAATAACGACTGCCGCCCGTGTAAGCCTCTGGCGAGTTCACCACTCGATGGGTTGTTGATGGCAGAACATGATTCGTTAAGCGCTGCATCATGTCACCGATATTCACCACAATTGTGCCCGGCTGCATGTTGATCGGTACCCACTGGCCATCTCTGGACAGTACTTCCAGTCCGGGCTCCTCAGAACCCACCAGCAGAGTAATCAGATTGATATCTTCATGCGCAGCAGAACGCAGAGACAGAGTGTCCTGTTGTGCTATCGGCGGGTAGTGTAACGGCCGCAGGATTGAATTTCCGTGGGACACCTTGTCACGAAAATACCCGGGTGACAGGTTCAGGTAAAGCGCCAGCGCATCCAGCACACGATTGCCAAGACCTTCCAGCGCCTCATACAGGCGATACAGCTTCGGCTGAAATTCAGGCACCTCAGATGGCCACACATTAGGTAACAGCGCTTCGTGATCGGTTGCATCCGCTGCCACCTCACGCCCCACCTGCCAGAATTCTTTCAGATCAGGGTGACTGCTGTCTTTTGCAGTTTCAATGCCAAAGCTGGTGTAACCCCGCGCACCCGCAGTCTGGGTCTGGTACTGGCGTTTCACTTCTGCAGGCAGTGCAAAAAATTCGCGCAAAACCGCGTACGCATCTTCAATGACAACATCACTGATGCCATGTTCGGATATGCCACAGAACCCGCAGGACTCATAAGCGCTGCCCAGCGCGTCTACAAACGCCGGATCATCGGGGAAATTTTTAATGCTGATGGTTGGCACTTGCATATTTTAGCTACCGAGTAACAGGAAGAAACTGGCAATGGCTGCGCTCATGAGATTTGCCAGCGACGCTGCTAACAACGCGCGCACACCTAACTGAGCGATTTCAGGTCGCCGTTCAGGCGCCATGGAGCCAATACCGCCCAACAGGATAGCGATGGAAGAAAAGTTTGCAAAGCCACACAGAGCAAAGGTAACCACTGCGGTTGTGTGTGCCGACAGGTTTGCCCCATCGGACACCAGATTCACATAGGCCACAAACTCATTGAGCACCAGTTTCTGACCGATAAAACTGCCTGCTTGTACTGCTTCCGCCCAGGGCACACCAATCAGAAAAGCGATTGGCGCAAACAGATAACCCAACACCAGTTCCAGGCTGAGTTGAGGGAAACCAGCCAGCCCGCCGACCCAGCCAAACAACCCGTTGGCCAACGCAATTAACGCAATAAACGCAATCAACATGGCGCCTACATTGGCCGCCAGCATTAAACCGCTGGTTGCACCTTTGGCAGCCGCATCAAAAATATTCGCCGGATCTTCTTCACTGCTGCCCAATTCGCCAACGTCATTAATCAACCTGGCATCCGGCTGCTCAGGCACAAAAATCTTGGCCATGGCAATCCCCCCGGGGGCGGCCATAAAGCTGGCGGCAATCAGATATTTGAGCTCGACGCCTAACGCCGCATAGCCTGCCATGGTAGCGCCGGCGACCGTTGCCAGCCCCCCCACCATAACCGCAAATAACTCGGAACGACTCATGTGCACCAGAAACGGACGCACCGCAATAGGCGCTTCGGTTTGCCCCATGAAAATATTTGCCGCCGCCGACAATGACTCTGGCGCGCTGATGCGCAACACGCTGCGGAAAAGTCCGCCGATCACCATCACCACCCAGCGCATCACGCCGGTGTAGTACAGCACTGAAATCAGCGATGAAAAGAAAATAATTGCGGGTAATACCTGGAACGCAAACACAAAGCCGAGCTTGCCGGAGCCCACGTCACCAAAAACAAATGTAATGCCATCTTTGGCGTAATCCAGAATCGCGCTGACTCCGGTGGTCATCGCAGCAAGTACTGCCTGACCCAGCGGTACATAAAGCACCAGGGCGCCAACGCCTGCCTGCATTGCCAATGCCAGTAACACAGTGCGCCAGTTAATACGCTTGCGATCAAGGGAAAGCAGGAAAGCCAGGCCCACCAATACGGCGGCGCCAACCAGACAGATTAAAGCTGTAAACATGTGCAGGGTCTCTCAAACTCGGAGGGGGTTGCCTTCTACGTGCAACCTGAGCAGACCCTATCATCGAAATGCGGGGACCACCAGCCGGGTACTTGTCCGGTAAAGTCGGGAATAGACAGGTCCGTTCGGGCACGGCATGCTAGCACCTCAACATCATCGATGCAGGCCCATGCATACCCTGTCACCAACCCGGCACGCCAATGGATAAACCTGATGACATTCGCCACGCGCTCACCGAAGGTCCTGGCTTTGCCAGTTTGCCAGGTCTGCTGACACCAGCCGCAGCCACAGATATTCGCAACATGCTGTTGAACGAGCTGGGCAATGCTCGCGAGAACGAACCCGGTGTGATGCACCTGGCAAATCTGATCTCACGTGGCAGCGCCTTCGAGGCACTGGCTACCCATCCAGGACTGCTGGCGGTTGCCCATGCGCTGCTCGGTGAGGATGCTGCGCTGGGTGCGTTTTCCGGCCGGATACTGATGCCTGGCTGCAACACTGGTGGTTTACACGTTGATTATCCCTACTGGGCCATGCCAGCGGGCATGCCCGTTGATCCACCGCTCATGATGCAGGTGATCTGGATGATGGAACCGTTCAGCAGTACCAATGGTGGCACCTGGGTAGCACCGGGCAGTCAGCAATGGCCCCAGCGCCCTGAGCCAGACCGGTTTCAGAAAAATGCAGTGCAGATCACCGGTAACGCCGGTGATGCCCTGGTCAGCCATGGACTCCTGTGGCACCGGACAGCACAGA
>CBDUMB010000477.1:0-3026 GCA_965368205.1 uncultured Pseudomonadaceae bacterium
ACATCAGGACGTAGTTGGTCATGTTAACCACGCCATCTTCGCCCAGTGCTGGCCCCCAGGCAGGCATGGCTGCAACACGGCCGCCAATCAGCGTGGTTTTTATCGCCTGGTAGTCTCCACCCCACTGCCATTCTTCGTCCGTAAGGTTCGGGAAGCCAAAAACACCATTGGCGTTAACGCCGTGACAGGTGGAGCAGTTGTTGAGGTACAGGCGCCTGCCGACCTGCATGGCACGTCGGTCGCTCTGCAGCTCTGTTTCGCTCATACCGCCAAGCTCTGTGTAAAGTGGCGCAAAACGTGCTTCATGTTGGGCAACTTCAGCATCATGCTGGCCTTGAGAGGTCCAGTTGCCGCCACCATCCCAGTTGCCCAGGCCGCCGTAGTAAGCCACGTAAAGAAGCATAAAGATGATAGAAACTACAAACATCCCGACCCACCACATGGGTAGTGGGTTGTCTAATTCTTCAATGCCATCCCAGTTGTGACCGGTGGTGCCTTTGTTGGATTTATGCCGATTGGCAAACAGCAGCCAACCCATAAACGCCAGGCTCAACAACGTACCCAGAACAACAAACCAATGCCAACCTGTACTCATGATTGACCTCCTTCTGATTTTTTCGGACTGGGACTGTCATCGTCCATAATACTTCGACCTTGGGATTCGAAACGGCTGCGGTTACTGGGTTTGTAAACCCAGAAAAACAGCAGCGAGAAACTGGCAACCATAAAAATCAGGGCAACAATTTGCATATTCACAATCTTATTCTCCTGATGTGCTTGCGGGAGCTTGGTAATTGCGCATATCCACACCCAGGGTCTGTAGATAAGCGATGAGGGCCTGGGCTTCCGTGCGTCCGGCAACTGCCGCTTGTGCGCCGTCGATTTCCGCGTCGGTATACGGTGTACCCAGTGCTTTGAGGGCCCGCATCTTAGCTGCCGTACCCTCGCCACTGAGGGTGTTGGTGAACAACCAGGGATAGCCCGGCATGTTGGATACCCGAACAACACTGCGAGGGTCCGCCAGGTGAGCTGCGTGCCAGTCATCACTGTAACGACCGCCAACTCTCGCCAGATCAGGACCTGTACGTTTAGAGCCCCACAGGAACGGGCGCTCGTAAACGTCTTCGCCAGCGACAGAGTAGTGGCCGTAACGCTGAGTTTCCGAACGCAGGGTTCTGACCATTTGCGTATGGCAGCCGACACAACCCTCGCGGATATATATGTCGCGGCCTTCCAGCGTGAGTGCACTGTAAGGCTTCACGGTATCTGTCGGTTTGGTGCTGCCGTCGAACACCAGAGGAAAGATCTCGATCATGCCGCCAACGCTGACAGCAAACAGAGTCAAACCAATTAACAGGCCAACGCGGGTTTCAATCTTTTCATGTTTCATGTCACGCGCCTCCTGCTGTTGCTGGCTCTAACATGGGTGTGGCCGGAGATTCGGTCTCATCCCGAGTTTTGCCTTGCGTGGTCATATAGACGTTGAAGGCCATAACACACATGCCGATGAAGAAGATGGCGCCGCCCACGAAGCGTGCGTAGTAACCGGGATAGCTCGCTTCTACCGCTTCGGCGAAGCTGTAGGTCAGCGTGCCGTCGATGCTGGTGGCGCGCCACATCAGGCCCTGCAAGAGGCCGTTAACCCACATGGAAGCGATGTAGATAACAGTGCCTAAAGTCGCCAGCCAGAAATGTAAGTTGATCAGTTTGACGCTGTACATTTCGCCGGCTTTGCGGTCAAACAGGATCGGGATCAGGTGATACATCGCGCCCATGCTGACCATGGCAACCCAACCAAGAGCACCAGAGTGCACATGGCCAATGGTCCAGTCGGTGTTGTGCGATAAGGCATTGATGGTCTTAATCGACATCATCGGGCCCTCGAAGGTCGACATGCCGTAAAATGATATGGAGACGATCAGGAATTTGATGATCGGGTCAGTGCGCAGTTTGTCCCACGCACCAGACAGCGTCATGATGCCGTTGATCATACCGCCCCATGAAGGTGCCAGCAGTACTAAAGACATGGCCATGCCGAGGCTTTGCGCCCAGTCAGGTAGAGATGTGTAGTGCAGGTGGTGAGGGCCAGCCCAGACATAAATGGCGATGAGCGCCCAGAAATGCACGATAGAAAGACGATACGAATAAACCGGTCGACCCGCTTGTTTCGGCACAAAGTAGTACATGATGCCGAGAAAGCCTGCGGTCAGGAAAAAGCCTACCGCATTGTGTCCGTACCACCATTGCACCATGGCGTCGACAGAACCCGAATAGATCGAGTAACTCTTGGTCATGCTGACGGGTATGGCCAGAGAATTGAAAATATGCAGAATGGCAACGCCGATAATCAACGCACCGAAGAACCAGTTGGCCACGTAGATGTGCTCAACTTTTCTTTTCGCGATGGTGCCGAAGAATGAGATGGCAAACGCCACCCACACCAGGGTGATGAGGATATCGATTGGCCACTCCAGCTCGGCATATTCTTTGCTGGTGGTAATGCCCAATGGCAGCGTGATAGCGGCGCTTAAAATAACCAGTTGCCACCCCCAGAACACAAACCAGGCCAGGCCGCGTGACAGCAGTGGTGTATAGCAGGTGCGCTGTACGACGTAAAACGCGCTGGCCATCAGCGCGCTGCCGCCAAACGCAAATATCACCGCGTTGGTGTGGAGTGGCCGCAAGCGACCATAGCTGAGGTAGGCAATATCAAAATTGAGTGCAGGCCAGGCGAGTTGACCAGCTAATAATAATCCTACCCCCATGCCGACAATGCCCCAGACTATGGTGGCAATAGCAAAATAGCGTACGACACCTAAGTCGTAGGTGGGTTCTTCGACCGTCACGTGTGCATCCTTGTTGACGAGGAGTTGAGGGAAAGTTTAGGTGCCCGCTGGGGGTCGGTATATCCGTAGAACCCGAACCCGCCAGATCGGAGGTGCACCTTCAAACAATATGGGCTTTAGGCCTCTTCAGGGTGAATTTTCACCACCAGCACATCGCTGCCAACGCCGTGGAGCACTGCG
>CBDUMB010000478.1:0-3017 GCA_965368205.1 uncultured Pseudomonadaceae bacterium
ACCACTGGCAGTGATGCAGGGTGCTGCAGACGTATTGCAGGAACAGCCGGAACTGGGTGAAGTTTCTGCCCGCGCTGTGCGGCGTATTCAGCGTGCCAGTCGTGAGATGCTGGAGTTTATCGAAGCGTTGCTGTTTCTGGCACGGGAACCAGAAAAGCTCACTGCAGGAAAGGAGCACTGTGAGATTAATGCAATCGCAGCCCAACTGGTTGAGGACTTCAGAACGCTGCATGAAACTGAGTCGGTGAGCATCACGTTCTCCGCAGATCAACCCCTGATACAGAACGTTGCGCCAAGTCTGCCTACCATGGTGATCAGCAATCTTTTGCGTAATGCCATTGAGCACACGTCGTCAGGCGAAATTTCACTGGAGTTGGTAGGCACGCGGTTGACGATTCAGGATTCAGGAAGTGGTATCAAGCCTGAGGATCAGAAGCGCGTTTTTGATCGCAGTTTCTCCACTAAGAAAAGCGGCAATGGTATGGGGTTACCCATCGCCAAACGGATCTGTGATCAGTGTGGTTGGGACATAATGATCGACAGTACGCCAGGTAGGGGAACAACAGTCACGTTGCAGTTTCCCCAGCCTGGCGCGGAGGTTCAGTCAACGACCGTCGTCTGATCCTTTGCCGCTTCAATGTTCGCCGCCCGAGCGGCAACCAGTTGCGGCACAACCTGATCCAGTTCATCCAGACTCCAGACGCCGCTGGTTTTCTTGAACTGCTTGATTACCAGCGGTTGTTGCATGATGGCCACTCCGCCGCGTGCGGTATGGAATATCTCAGAGGTAACACCCGCGGATGCTTCACTGGCCAGCCACGCCACGATGGGCGCTATGTGCTGTGGTCCGCCAGCCTCAAGATCTTCCTGATCGACACTTTCGCCGCGGTTCTCCCGCAGCGGGATGGTCATGCGGGTCAAGGCGCCAGGAGATATGGTATTGACGGTGCAGGCATACTTTGCCAGCTCCAGTGCAAGTACCCTGGAGAAGCCTGCAATGCCCGCTTTGGCAGCGCCATAATTCGCCTGGCCGAAGTTGCCATACAGGCCTGAAACGCTTGAAAAATTTATAATCCGTGCGCCGGTATGGTTGTTTTCACGGATGTAATTCGCAAACGGTCGAGAGCAGCAGTAGTGTCCTTTCAGGTGGACGGCAATCACCGCATCCCAATCCGACTCTTCCATTTTAAAGATGGTTCTATCGCGCAGGATGCCGGCGTTGTTCACCAGCACGTCCATTTGGCCGAATGCATCCAGAGCTGTCTGCAGCAGGGATTCTCCGCCACTGACTTCAGCAACGGATTCGGTATTGGCCACGGCTTCACCGCCCATGGCTTTGATTTCGTTGACCACCTCGTCAGCAATGTTGCCGCCGCCGGAACCGTCGGTGTTACTGCCCAGGTCGTTCACCACAACTTTGGCACCTTCGCTTGCCGCCAGAAGCGCTATCTCTTTACCAATACCGCGACCTGCACCGGTAATCACAACAACACGATCGTCTAATCTGCCCATATTGAATCTCCCCGATTCCCTAGTAGTTCTTATCATCAGTGTGCCAGGCTAAGATACTTGTTCTGGATGGTTAAAGTAAACGGAGAGGGCAAAGGTACTGTGGAGGAGAAAACCAACGAGGCTGGCAAAAGCGCTACCGCGGATACACGCGGCGCAGAAGCGCATCATCACTATGGTTTGAGCACCACGCAGATGGTTTGTGACGCCTACAGCGAGGGTGTGGAGCGGGGTGTACTGTTCATGCGCCACTCGGCACGTACCTTCGACCGCGAAATCCATGACCTGCTTAATCCGCTCACGGATCATGGCCGTGGGCTCAGTCAGCGCTTTGGCAGTCAGTTACCGAAAGATGTGCGTTTGCGTGGTTATGCCAGCCCGCCTGAGCGGTGTATGGAAACAGCGGAGCTTGTCCTGCACGCGCATGCGCAAGGCGGTGGCGAGCGAGCGCGAGTGCGGGCGGTTGAGGCGTTGGGTGTATTTTATGCGCTGGATCAGCAGAAAATGTGGAAAGGCCTGAGTCTTGCGCAGGGACTGCCTAACTATGTTGAGCAGTGGTTTGCAGATCAGGTGCCGGTGGATGCCATGATGCCCGCGCCGCTTGCGGTCAAGATGATACTAAGAGCGCTGGTTGGCAAGTTGAGAGACAACACGGTTCAGGGGCGCCATCTGGATATCTGTGTCAGCCACGATCTGTCTGTGTATACATTGCGTCATGGCGTAGGTCTTGAATCCGTGCAGGGCCCTGAGGTGGAATTTCTGGATGGTCTGCTGCTGTTCGAAAAAGATGGCCACCTGCGCATGCGTAGTCAGCATGGTAGCGAGGTGGCCATCGACCTGTAGTGGCGAGGGTTAGTGCCTCTGCTTAGCGCCAGCCGCGCTGGTTGCGTGTCCAGGTATCGTTCCAGTTGCGACGATCACTGAACCAGGGCTGCTGGTATTTACCCGGGCGGCTTGCCACATAAGGTTTGGGCTCCAGCACCACGCGGATGTTGTCGATACGCGCATCTCTAACGCCCAGCACCCAGCGGCCATCGCCTCGACGCGGAGCTGCGATATGGTTCCTGCCACGCTGCAGGACCTGGACGCCGCTGGCGCGATCGCCGACAATCAGTTTGGCTGCGGCAGAGCGGCGTGCGTAGTTGTTGACCACTACCTTCTTGAGCCTGTAGTTGTTCAGGTTCAAATTGCTGTGGCGATTCACCAGGCGGCGGAGATGAACACGTTCGTCGCCTCGGATCGCAACTGGAATGTCCAGTCGGATCACGTCACGGTGAGCGTGCTTGTTTTTCCTGCCGTGTTTGAATTTGTTTGTATAACCTTTTTTGTAGTCGCGCTCGTAGTGATTGCTGTAATGCTTCTGGTGTTGCTCACTGTTGGACTTGGCTTTTTTACCTTGCCAGTTATTTTCTCCGGCGATGGCTGGAGCAGTGGCCGTGAGGGCGCTGATGAGCAGTGTGGTTGTGAGTACAGTTTTCATGTCTTCTCCTGAGTCATACCGTTAGGGT
>CBDUMB010000479.1:0-3017 GCA_965368205.1 uncultured Pseudomonadaceae bacterium
ACTATCGCTGGCTGGCCCTTGAAACACCGGCACGTGGCGATCGCACCCTACGATACGAAGCGACCGCGCTGCCTGCAGCACAATCACTGGCACAACAGCCCGCTTATCAGCAGGCCAGACAAGCGCTATCGGGGCAAACCAATGCAATGGCGCATTAATCCAACAATCGGGAAGGCAATCATCGTGGCATTCATCAGTGGACTCCTGGCGGCCTGTCAGAGCAGCGCGCCAGATAACCCGATTCGTTCCGCCGACTTTGTCGACCTGGATCGGTTCATGGGCGATTGGTATGTGATTGGCAATATCCCAACTTATATCGAGCGCAATGTGTACAACGCAGTAGAAAGCTACCAGCGCAAAGATGCACGCACCATTGCCACAACATTCAGCTTCAATGCCGGCAGCTTCGACGGCAAACGCAAAGAATATAATCCCACTGCATTTGTCGGCGAAGATCCGTCAAACGCAATCTGGGGCA
Organism: uncultured Pseudomonadaceae bacterium; assembly: GCA_965368205.1. Classification (GTDB taxonomy): domain Bacteria; phylum Pseudomonadota; class Gammaproteobacteria; order Pseudomonadales; family Azotimanducaceae; genus UBA4421. The sequence goes on from CBDUMB010000479.1 coordinate 479, forward strand.
TGCAGTTTGTCTGGCCGATTAAGGCTGAGTATGTTGTGGTCTATGTCGACCCCGAATACCAGAGCACTATTATCGGTCGCACCGCCCGGGATTATCTCTGGATCATGGCGCGCACCCCGGAATTACCAGAAGCGCAGTATCAGGCGCTGTTAGACATTGCCGCTGCTGAAGGCTACGACGTCGACAAAGTTCGCCAGGTACCACAGAACTGGGACTGAACCCAAACCACCCCTCGATTCTGCGGCCACAGGTACTCTGAGATCACACACTTTTGCGCTAGTATCAGACGTCCAAACCTGCACTGGGGAGCACAATCGCATGGCACAGGATCTGACGTTCGCTACCGCTACCGAACTGGCGGGCAGAATCGCAGCAAAAGAGGTCAGCTCACGGGAACTGACTGACCACTACATCCATCGTATCGAAAACCTCGACGCCAGCATCAACGCAGTGCCGGTTCACACCTTCGAGCGCGCGCGGGCAGATGCAGACGCCGCTGATGCCGCCCTGGCAAAAGGCGAACCGCTGGGACCACTGCACGGTGTACCGATGACCATCAAAGAGTCTTACGTCATGGCGGACACCCCAAGCACGTGGGGGATCGAAGCATTTAGAAACAACATATCCGCTACAGATGGCTTAGCGGTACAACGATTTCGCTCCGCGGGCGCAATATTCCTGGGCAAAACCAACGTCCCGGAAGATCTGGCAGACTTTCAAAGCTACAACAGCATCTATGGCACGACCAACAATCCGTGGGACACACAACGCGTTCCCGGCGGCTCTTCCGGTGGCAGCGCCGCGGCCCTGGCGGCAGGCTTCTCCGCTCTGGAAGCCGGTTCAGACATTGGCGGGTCGATCCGCACACCGGCGCATTTTTGCGGCGTTTATGGACACAAACCCACCTGGGGTATCGTCCCCCTGTCCGGTCACGAACTGTTTCCCGGAGTGCCGGACTCTGACCTGGCCGTAAGCGGCCCGCTGGCCCGTTCGGCAGAAGATCTGGCGCTGAGCCTGGATATCATGGCAGGCCCCACCCAGCGGGAGTCTATTGGTTGGCAGTTGAATCTACCGCGGCCTCAGTTCAAATCTTTAGCTGATTTGAAAGTAGCCGTCTGGCATACAGATGATATGGCACCGGTGACCCGGGAAACTGCAGATCGCGTCCAGCAGGTTGCAGACGTGCTGGCCAAAGCCGGCGCCACAGTCAGCGACAGTGCCAGACCGGCATTTGATCTGCGCGCCGCGCATGCGACCTACCAGAGTCTGCTCACAGCGGTGATGTCCGCAGGCAAGTCAGCAGAGCAGATTGCTGAAACCCAGGCATATGTGGCGAGTCTCGACCCCGCCGACGGCTCCGCTGATGCAATCAATGCACGGGCCAGCGTGATGCTCCATGGTGACTGGATTCGGCATAATTTCCGCCGGGAAAAGATGCGTATTGCCTGGGACAGCTTTTTCAGTGAATGGGACATTCTCATCTGCCCACAGATGACCGTGCCCGCTTTCCCACATGATCACCGACCTTTTGCTGAGCGCACCCTTAATGTCGACGGTGTCGAACGACCTTATTTTGAGCCGCTATTCTGGGCGGGATTGATCATCGCCAGCTACCTGCCCAGCACCGCATTTCCCACCGGTCCATCACAACAGGGTCTGCCGATTGGACTGCAGGCGGTCAGCGGCCCTTATCAGGATCATAAATGTATCACCTTTGCACATCTGGTGGCGCAGGAAATCGGCGGCTTCGTGGCGCCACCTGGATTTGCCAGCTGAGGGGCACGCCATGTCAAATCCGTTTTATTCCAGCGACGAAAACACCCACTTTTACCCGATTATTTTTGTCCGCGGCTTTGCCATGCGCGACGCCGATATCGAACAAGCGGTGAACGAACCCTTTTCGGGATTCGAAAACGGCTCCACTCTGCTGCGCCAGGGTGTAGGCGACGATCTTGTGCCGTTTTATTTTGAATCGCCGGTAATTCGACTGGTGACTGAATGCGGCTATAGAGACGTTTATCACAATGGCCGCGAACCTCAGCAGGCCGAGGATCTGGCTGGTCTGGCCGACCCTGGCAGAGCGCTATGGGTTTATCGATACTATGAACAGGCGAGTGAGACGTTTGGTGACGGTAAGCGGGATGAAATCGAAACCCTGGCGTCTGGCCTGCACGATATGATTGAACGGCTGCGCGATCTCTACACAGCATACGGCGATAGTATCGGTGTCGACTATGGCAGTGCGTTCAAGGTTTTCCTGGTTGCACACTCAATGGGAGGCCTGGTGGTACGCAGCTACCTGCAGAAAGTACTGCCTGCCAGACAAGGTGCACAGTTTGATCCGGCCAACCTGCCTGTTGATAAAGTGTTCACCTATGGCACGCCGCACAATGGAATAGAGCTACAGGGCCTCGGCAATCGTATCAACGTCGGCTTATACGATATCAACAATTTCTACCGCCCGAACATGGCCAAATATCTGGGCTTTGCCAAAAATCACGGTAACAAACCGGTCAACAGCCTGAACGGCAAGTTTCCC
>CBDUMB010000480.1:0-3011 GCA_965368205.1 uncultured Pseudomonadaceae bacterium
CTTTGTAATTGATCACGAAGGGCTGCCGCCTCCTCAAACTCCAGATTCTGTGCGTGCTGCAACATCTGCTTTTCAAGCTTTGCCAACAGTTTACCTAAGGCTCGAGGGTCTTTAGGTATCTCAATAACCTGCTTGTTTTTATCTTTCTGGCGACCGGCATTCTTCGGCGCGCCTGGGCCCACCACCCTTGCACCTTCCATGATGTCAGCAATTGATTTGGTGATGGTCGTGGGGGTTATGCCGTGTTCAGTATTGTAGGTGACCTGCTTTGCACGACGACGATCAGTCTCACCAATGGCACGCTCCATGGAACCCGTTATCCTGTCTGCGTAAAGAATTGCACGACCGTGCAGATTTCGTGCTGCGCGCCCGATGGTCTGGATAAGAGACCGCTCTGACCGCAGAAACCCCTCTTTGTCAGCATCTAATATGGCCACCAGAGAAACTTCGGGCATATCCAGACCCTCGCGTAGAAGGTTAATGCCCACCAGCACATCAAACTCACCAAGGCGCAGGTCGCGAATGATTTCCATCCGCTCTACCGTGTCGATATCTGAGTGCAGGTAGCGGACGCGCACACCATGCTCATCCAGATATTCGGTTAGGTCTTCAGCCATGCGTTTGGTGAGTGTCGTCACCAGTACACGCTCACCCGCCGCAATCACATCATCAATTTCACCGCGCAGATCTTCAACCTGGGTCGTCGCCGGGCGAATGATGATCTCAGGGTCAACCAGACCTGTGGGTCGCACCACCTGCTCAACAATCTGCCCGCCTTTTTCCGCCTCATAGTTAGACGGCGTTGCGGAAACAAATATCATCTGCGGTGCAAGCCGCTCCCACTCATCAAATCGCAGCGGGCGATTGTCCAATGCGGAAGGCAGACGGAAGCCAAATTCAACCAGGGTCTCTTTGCGCGAGCGGTCGCCTTTGTACATGGCACCAATCTGCGGCACCGTTACGTGGGATTCGTCGATGACCAGCAAGGCATCTTTGGGCAGATAATCGAACAGCGTTGGCGGTGCATGACCGGGCTCACGACCCGACAAGTAGCGCGAATAGTTTTCGATTCCGGAGCAGTATCCCAACTCCTGAATCATCTCCAGATCAAATCGGGTCCGCTGTTCGAGTCGCTGAGCCTCAACCAGCTTGTTGTTTGTGGTCAGGTAATTAAGCCGATCCTGCAGTTCTTCTTTGATGTCATCCAGTACGCTCAACATGCGATCACGCGGGGTCACGTAGTGCGTTTTCGGGAACACTGTATAACGGGGTACCCGGTTGATGATTTCACCCGTCAACGGATCAAACACCGCAAGGTCTTCAATCTCATCATCAAACAGCTCAACACGAATGGCTTCTTTTTCTGATTCCGCCGGAAAGATATCGACCACATCACCGCGCACGCGATAGGTGCCGCGTTGAAACACCTGATCGTTGCGGGTGTACTGCAGCTCAGCCAGCCGCATTAAGAGCTGACGCTGGTCGACCCGGTCACCGCGATCCAGATGCAACACCATGCGCAGGTAAGACTGGGGATCACCCAAACCGTAGATGGCTGAGACGGAGGCTACCAGGATGGTATCGCGTCGTTCTAACAGTGCCTTGGTGGCAGACAGACGCATCTGTTCAATATGAGCATTGATAGACGAATCTTTTTCAATGTAGGTATCGGAAGCCGGCACATAGGCTTCAGGCTGGTAGTAGTCGTAATAGGAGACAAAGTATTCCACCGAGTTGTTGGGGAAAAAATCTTTGAACTCACCGTACAATTGCGCCGCAAGAGTTTTGTTGGGCGCCAGCACCAACGTTGGACGCTGAACCTGCTCAATAACCTTGGCAATGGAAAATGTCTTTCCGGAACCGGTTACGCCGAGCAGCGTCTGATGGCTGAGCCCTGACTCAAGCCCTTCCACCAGACCCGCAATTGCCGCGGGCTGATCCCCCGCAGGTTCGTATTCAGATTCAACCCGGAACGGATCAGCATTGCTCACGGCATTACATCCTGACAAACATCAGTGAGTAGTCTAAGACGCTTCGCCTTCTTCAGCATCACTTTCAGACGCTTCTGCTTCACCAGCCTCTTCTGTTGCGTCTTCTGCGGCCGCTTCAACTTCGGGCTCGGGCTCAGGCGCTTTTGGTGCAGGCGCCGTGATCAGGCCATGCTCCAATAGAATGGCGACTTTTTCATCGCCATTTATCGGCTTCTTGTTTGCGCCAACAACCGCGTAGCGGCTGTCTTTGCGCTGAACGATGGTATAAGCATCGGTACTCGCAACTGTTTTCATCACTTTCTCCATTGGTTTAAAGCGGCGGCACTCTACCCTGTCTGGCTGCAGAGTCAATCTGACTGAGCGCCGAGCAAATAACCATATACCATCTCAATCCAAGTCAAATGTCGCAAATAAGCCCAAGTTCGCTACAATGCGCGCCTATTTTTTTGGCAGAAAAGTAAAGTGGAACAACAACTTGGCGGTAAACTGAGCCACGTCATCCGATTCGCTGGCGACTCTGGAGACGGCATCCAGCTGCAGGGGCAGCAATTCACCGTGGCTTCTGCCATGTCCGGACACGACTTATCTACCCTGCCTGACTTTCCAGCAGAGATTCGCGCACCAGCGGGGACACGTTACGGTGTTTCTGCTTTTCAGATCCAGTTTGGCGGCGATCGCATCACGACACCGGGTGATGCGCCAGATGTACTCATTGCGTTTAACCCAGCAGCCCTGGTGGTAAATCTGGGTAACCTGAAAGCGGACTCTCTGATCCTGGTTGATGCCAACGCGTTTACAACCCAACGCCTGAAACGCGCGGATCTGCAATCCAACCCCCTTGAAGATGGCACCCTGGACAAATACCAGGTTGTGCCGATCGACATCAGCAATCTGACCGTAGAAGCGGTAAAACCCCTTGGCCTGGGTACCAAAGATGCCGGCCGCTGTAAGAACTTCTGGGCACTGGGCCTGATTCTGTGGATGTTTGATCAACCCCGCGAGCCGACAAGAAACTGGATC
>CBDUMB010000481.1:0-3008 GCA_965368205.1 uncultured Pseudomonadaceae bacterium
CCATTCAGATTCACGGTGGGATCGGGTTTACCTGGGAAAACGATACCCACCTGTATTTCAAGCGTGCCAAAAGCTCGGAAACACTGTTTGGCCAGCCGGCCTGGCATCGGGAGCGGATGCTGCGAGGCTGGCAGATTTAGGCGCTCGACGCGAATCGGATTTTGTGATGACTCAGCTCTAAAGGAGACGAAATGGCTTCAAACGCGGCTGAACTGCCGGATGAACAAACACTGCGAACCAACGTTCGGATGTGGCTGGAACGCAATTGGGACCCCGATCGCAAATTGGTCGAGTGGCGGCGTATGCTGGCTGAGACGGGTTGGGGATGTCCTGAGTGGCCCGAAGAATGGTTCGGCCTCGACTATCCGAGCAGCCTCGCCAATGCTGTTCAGGACGAAATTGCCAGTTTCGGAGCAATTGGCGTTGCGCGATCCGGCGTACGAATGCTGGCGGCCGCAACGCTACTGGAACATGGCAGCGCTGCGCAGAAGTCCCAGTTTCTGGGCGGTATTCTCAGCGGTGAGGATACCTGGTGTCAGCTGTTCAGTGAGCCAGGAAGCGGGTCGGACCTTGCTGGATTGACGACGCGTGCGGACAAGCAGGGTGATCATTGGCGGATTAACGGACAGAAAGTGTGGACCACCTCTGCTCATCACGCCAACTATGGCATGCTGTTGGCGCGTACGGATTGGGATGTTCCGAAGCACCGGGGGTTGACCTTTTTTGTTGTCGACATGAAGCAGCCAGGGGTGGAAGTCCGGCCGCTTAAGCAGATGAACGGTTACGCGTCCTTCAACGAAGTTTTTTTTACAGATGCGATCGTTCCGTTAGACCGGGTGGTTGGGGAGCGCGACGGAGGCTGGAGTGTGGCGTTGACGACACTCGCCAACGAACGGCGGGTCGCTGATGGCATGCGTGCCTGGGGTAGCGTGCAGGCGGGTACGGGCGGAATCTTCGAAGAGCTTGCGGCGGAAACGAGAACGGTTAACGAACCCTATAAGTGGTATCCACAGCGTGCGGGACGACCCGATCTGGTGATATCACAGGCACGTGCAGCGGATCTGGATCAGGACCCTGTGGTGCGCCAAGCCATCGCGAACTTACTGATACTGGAAAAAAGCAGTCAATGGACAGCGAGGAGGGCACGCGAGGCCCATCTGCTGGGTAGACCTCAAGGTCCGGAAGGGTCGCTTGGCAAGCTCGCCGCCAGTCACGTAGCGCGTGCCGCTGCCGAGGTGCATACTATGATCGCAGGAGGCGAAGCCCTGTTGGCGGGTAAAGATGGACCGCTCGATGGATTGATAGCAGAAATCTTGTTGTCAGTTCCAGCTATTTCAATTGCAGGGGGAACAGATGAAATACAGCACAACATTATTGCAGAACGCGTTTTAGGCATGCCCAAAGAACCCCGCACAGACGTTGACCGTCCCTTTAAAGATATCCCCAGGAACTGAGCATCACGAATGCACAAAGCGAGGGAAAGTGCCACCAGGAGCTACCTCTGTGCAGCTTCATCAGATTAAAACAAGGTATGTAAACACGTACCTTGTCGAGGGGCCTGAGCACCTGCTTGTTATTGATGTCGCTCAGGGTAGCGCACAGTATGTACTTGGATATGTACGTCAGGAGTTGCAGCGCGAGCCGGACGAAATAGCCCTGGTTGTATGCACGCATTCCGATCCTGACCACAGCGGAGGGGTGATTCAGCTTGCCCAGCTTTGTGGCGCGGAGATTGGTATGCCCGACGCAATGTCTTCGCAGCTTGGGCGGTTTAACAGCCCGCTGGTAAGTATGATAATGCGATTGCTGACCAGCGCTCGCGAAGGTTTGCGGCTGCGGGCATGGCGTATGTACGCCAATCCGGCGCGCAGCCGCAGGGCACGTGCGCAGCCTGCACATGTGCCGGTCGTTGACGAGACCCTGAAACCGCATACACCAGTTCAACACTTTCTCAAACACGGCCAGCGATTGCCGGGTTTTGAAGACTGGCAGGTTGTGCATACACCTGGACACTCCTGGGACAGTTGCTGTTTTTTTCATTTGCCCTCGCGTGCGTTGGTCAGCGGGGACACCTTGCTCGGAAGTTCCGCGCGTGGTGAACTGGTGAAACCGGCGATTTATTCCAGCGTTCGGCAGACAAAAAGGTCCATTAAAAGGCTTAAGAAGCTAGAACCGCGGGCAGTTTATCCAGGGCATGGCATGGTGCTGACGGGTGATCACTTGTTAGAACATCTTTGAATATGGGTGTACAAACAAAGCGATAAAATTGCACAAAAAGGGGTTTGAAGTGTCTGCATGGCGCAACGGTTTCGAAAAGAAACTAACCACTGCGAAGCAAGCAGTGTCACTCATAAAAAGTGGCAGTTCGATCAACATACCGATATTCGCACCGCGCTCTTTGCTCGATGCGTTATGGGGGCGGCGAGATGAATTGGCAAATGTTCGACTGCTGTTCAATGCGCCGACTGACAACCCGGGCTGGTTCGATTCGAATATAGATCACCCTTTCGCCTTAGACTTCGAAATTTTTATCGGCGACGTAGGACGTGCGTCGCATGACCGACTGCAGGCTAGTTATATACCTAATCTGTTTTCTTCCAGTTTTAAACATGTGGATGGGGCACGCCCCGGCGTGAATCGTCCGCTTGTCGCTCTGGTGTCTTGTTCGCCACCCAACAAAGCGGGCTTCGTTCATTTTGGCGCCCATCATTGGACAAAACGTAGTCTGATACGGCGTGCAGACCTGGTTATAGCCGAAATTGACGACACGCTGCTGCAGGTGCATGGTGACGTATATGCGCATGTCAGTGAGTTTGACTGCTTTGTGAAGGGTGAAACCCAGATCATTGGGGGCGCGGAAATCGCGGCGGTTCTCGAACAAATCAAACCCGAATACCGTGACCAGATGGCTGCGCTGATTCCAAAGATACCGCAGGAACGTTTGCGACTGGTCTATCCGCTGCTGGCAGCGATCGATCCTGACTCGCATGAAAATCAGCTGGGACTCG
>CBDUMB010000482.1:0-3006 GCA_965368205.1 uncultured Pseudomonadaceae bacterium
GTCGGCCATGCGCCGTTTATCGAGGCGCAGGCACAATATCTTGAAGCACTCCTGCAGTTCGTAAAGCCACTTCTTAAGCGTGAAGGAAGCAGTCATGAGTAAGTCGGTTAATTTCGGACTCTGGTATGACTTTCGTAATCCCGCCGCATGGCTTGAACCCTTTGATCAGTTCTACGAGCGACGTCTAGCTCAGATTACTCAAGCTGAGGGTATGGGTTTCGATTCAGTCTGGCTCACCGAGCACCATTTCTGTGAGGATGGTTATACACCTTCCCCATTGGTGCTGGGCGCGGCGATAGGGGCGCGTACCGAGCGCATGCGTATCGGTACTAACCTCATGTTACTGCCGCTGCATGATCCAGTGCGTATCGCCGAAGACAGCGCAACACTTTCGTTGTGTACCGGCGGACGATTTGATCTTGGTGTGGGTATTGGCTACCGCGAGCTCGAGTTCGATCAGTTTCAGCGCAAACTATCCCATCGACCTTCACTTATGGAGGAGGGTATCGAAGTGGTACGGCGCTGCTGGAGTGGGCAACCGGTGAACTTTTCAGGCAAACGTTTCAATGTCGGCAACCTCCCCGTCACACCTGCTCCGGTGCATGCACCCAAAATACTGCTTGGCGGCATGGTCGAGCCAGCGATAGACCGGGCAGCCCGCATTGCCGATGGCTTTCTGTGCACCGGCGGCATCGGTCTGGATCTATATGTCCAGGCACTTGAGCGGCATGGTAGAGCGCCCGAAGAGGGTAATGTGATGCTGGGTTGTTGGGCCATCATCGCTGAAGACCCGGAGGCAGAGGCTGCTCGGCTCGGTGAACATGTGCTTTATCAGACCAACGAATACATAAAGTGGGGCGCTTTTGGCCCGCCGGATCAGACTCCGCTGTTTGAAGACGCGCCAAGTGCGATCGAAAATGGTCTTTACGAACTATGGGATGCTGACACTGCGGTTCAAAAATTGAGTGCGCTGATGAACGACTATCCGATGATTCGAGATATCCACTTCTGGGCTCAGTTTCCTGGAGAATCCGTAGAATCCGGCACAAACAGGATGCGTTACATTGCTGAGAAGGTATTGCCTCGGTTACGTTAAGTAGCTCGGCCCCACTGACGCAGCACGCTTTGCCAGAGGGGATCGCTGAGCCTGCACCGCTAAGAGCTGGTAGCCTCTGCCGCCGCGCGTTCCTGTTCGAGCAGGTGTTCAACAACCCGCAGCGCACGTCGCTGACCATTGTTCATACCCACCAGATATTTGCCCGCGACCACCAGCGAAGGTGTTGCCGCAATCTGAAATCTCAGCTGGTCCCGTTCTGCTTTGCGCATTGCTTCTTTAACCGCTGGGGAATTGAACGCACGCAGGAATTCGGCGCTGGATAAACCACGTCCATCAACATATTCCGCCACCATTTCCGGTGTTAAGAATTGACGGCCGGCATCGTGAATCGCACGGAACATGCGACTGTGGTTCTGGTCCAGTACACCCTGATCTTCAAAGGTCAGATAGGTCTGCGATAGCAGCGCCCAGATTGGCGAAAAAGTGGCGGGTGCGCGAGAGAAAGCAACATCTTCCGGCTGTTCAGCAGCCCATTCTTCGATAATCGGGTCAAAGGTCTTGCAGTGTATGCAGGCGTAAGAAAAGTATTCGATGACTTCTATCGGATCGCCGGGCCGTCCTGGCCTCGGGTTTTCGATCACCTGGTAGTCGTTGTTTTCCTCGGCAATCTCACCGGCCCCCATATCGGTACTGACATAGGTGCCAAATGCCAGAATGCCAATGGCCACCACCGAGATAAACGCGATGATGGTATTGCGGGCCATGATGACCTTGTTGTCTTTTTTTGCCATGCGGAGCACAACCTCAATTTGTAGTACGTACAGTTTACCTAATTGACCCCAGGGTTCTCCAGGTATTAGGCTCCCGCACCTTACTCAATTCGAGTCTTCAATATGCAATCTGAAGAAAGCTATCAGTTATTTAAAACCGACCTCTGCGGTTTCTGTTATCGCGTACGCGGCTTTATGGCTGAAAACGGCATTGAGATTCCTCTGCGTGACATAAATCAGGACGTTGAGGCCTATCGCGAGCTGCTTTCGGCAACCGGTCGAGGCACCGTGCCCTGTTTACGCATACAGCGCGGAGATGAAGTGCAGTGGATGTTTGAATCTCTGGACATCATGCGCTATCTCGGCGAACAGCATGCAGCGTAAGCACATCCAAGCCCGCTGATGATTGGCTATCTCACATTGGGTACCAATGACCTGCAGCGTGCGGGTGTTTTCTATGATGAGCTGCTCGCAGTAATGGGTGCAAGCCGGACCATGACGGATGAGCGCATGCTGGGTTGGGGTACGCCGGACACACGCGTGATGTTTTCTGTAATTACGCCTTTTGATGAGCAGCCGGCGACAGCAGGCAATGGCGTCATGATTGCCCTGGATGCGCAAACCCCGGAAATGGTTGAGCAGCTTTACGCCAAAGCGCTGGCCCTGGGTGCAACTGATGAAGGTCATCCACATGATCGCGGGTCGTCGATGGGCTTTTACGGCGGCTACTTCCGTGACCTGGATGGCAACAAACTGGTCGCGTATTGCCTCGGTTATAAGCCGCTCGAGCCCTAGCGCGTCCTATTTACTGGATTGTGAGCTGCGCCAGAGGCGCGGTGGTTGAAATGACCCTTGCCAGATGCCACGCCGTAAAGTCTGTGCCTGAATTTCTTCTTCACTGAATACCTCCTGACCTAAGCCGACGCCAACCGCGTGGCCTTCGACAATCATCAGCCGGGACAAACTGTCCGGTCGGTAACCTTCAAGAAATTCAGCCGCTGCCATAGGCGCTGTTTTCTCATCGCTGGCGACTTCACAGATCGCCAGCACGCGCCTTTCATTCACACTGACAATGGGTAAACAGACAACCGGTTCGGATTGCACCAGGGTTTGCAGCGCCTGGGTGGCACGTTGTCCGCACGGGTAGTCTTTGCCGTCTTTGTCCTGACAGATCTGATC
>CBDUMB010000483.1:0-2999 GCA_965368205.1 uncultured Pseudomonadaceae bacterium
AAGATCCGGTGGAGGTTTATGTAGAGCGTCTACTGGCTTCAGAAGGTAAAGAGTTTTTCAATTTCTGGATGTTTGGCGGCAACCTGGAGAACCAATGGAAATACATGCAGTTGCCACATGTTGTACCCATGCTGGGTGATGCAGGCGCCCACGTTGGTTTCTTCACAGATACCGACTCCCCAACGGTATTGCTCAGTGAGCTTACCCGCAAGCAAGGCGTGTATTCACTGCCGGAAGCCATTCATCGTATCACCGGTAAGTCGGCAGAGATCATTGGTCTTAAAGAGCGAGGCCAGCTGAAAGAAGGCTGGCATGCGGATATCAATGTGATCGACTATGACAATCTAAGTACCTGTCACCCTGAATACGTGAACGATTTTCCCCATGGCGGCGGTAGATTTGTGGTGAAGGCCAGGGGTTACGATGCAACTCTGGTGGCGGGTGAAGTGATTATTGAGCAGGGCCAACATACTGGCGTTCGACCAGGTAAGGTCATCCGGGAATTTATTCGCGGCTGAACAATGCTAAGCGCGTAGTGTCAGCAAAATGATCAGTGCAAAGATCAGCGGAAATATCCACCGGGTGTAAAGGGTGAGTCGGACTGCGTCACTCAATCGGTCTTCATTAACCCAGCGGGTTGCCAGCACGGTGATGCCTAAGGAAATCAGCACAAGAATTGTGGAATACATAACAAAACGATCGGCTTGGGTCAGGTAGTCAATCTGTGGCAGGCTGAGTCGAAAGCTGACGCCTAAGGCGATTAACGAAAATACAGTTGCTGTCGACATGCCCAGACGAGAAGCCGCAATGTCCGGCTGCAGCCAGTGCACTGTCCAGGTCAGAAACAGGATCAACGTCATGGGCAACGCCAGTGTCAGAATGAAAAAACCAAAGTGACGGGTTGCTGAAATGGGCAGGGTGAGTTGGGCAGCCCCGGCTCTGTCTTCAACAAGCTTGAAGACAGAAAATTCAGGCTGTTGGAGCTCAAAATCCCAACCGTCCGCACTGAATTTTGACGTGTCTCCAATAAAGGTCGTATTGGCTGAGTAGGTCAGTTCAGCAGGTGTGTGCTTGTAAGAGACGATGTCTATCGACAGGCGTTGTGTGTCAAAAGGGAATTTCTGCAGCTTCAGATTGGAGGCCAACGAGCCACTTATGCGCTGGCGCAGTGCTGCGTTTCCGTTGCTGTCGACATACACAAGTTCCGGCAATTTCAGCGACAACCCTCTATCGTTGACAATCGTGAGTCCAGGCGTCCAGATTTTGTCGGGTGAAAAGACACGCGTTCGGTTTACCTGCTCTTCACCAGGTTCGACAGCCAGACGATGATCCTGCCATTTGATTTCAAAATACGCATCGATGCTGAAGCGTTGCTGCTTGTCATCTATATCGTCGATATCCAGCAAGGCAAACTCTACCTGGACACGCTCGGCTGATCCGCCGGCATTAGGTCGCTCACCCATATCATAACGATTGTCGCCATCTGCGGCGCTGACAACGCCCGGTGCCATAAAAGCTGCGAGACTGATAAATAGGGCGATCAGCGTCTGGTATGCGGTTGAGCTGCTGTATTGGAGCATGAGGGCGATGTTCGAGGTAGGCTTGCGAAGCGCCCATTGTAACTTGGACGGTGAAGATTTCCCTAGCTTGGAATCCAGAGTGATTGAGGATATGCCGCAATGCAGTAACGCAGTTTCCCATTGCCGGAAAATCGAGGCATCATGAGGAAAAAAGGAAATCGATATGTCCGATCAGATACCTGCTGCAGAGGCAGGCGTTGAGCAGAGTATGCGTCGAGTGGCTATGACTGCGCTGGCTGGTACAAGTATCGAGTGGTATGACTTTTTCATTTACGGCACCGCAGCCGCTTTAGTTTTCCCCACGGCTTTTTTCTCTTCTGGAATGTCAGAAACTGTGGCCCTGATTGCGGCCTTCGGCACCTTTGCCGTAGGCTTTCTGGCTCGGCCGATCGGCGGCATTATCTTTGGTCATTATGGCGACCGGGTAGGGCGCAAAGCGGCGCTGGTGACTGCTCTGATGATGATGGGGGTGGCCACAACCCTCATTGGTTTATTGCCTACCTATGCAACCATCGGTGCCCTTGCGCCAGTCCTGCTGGTGATCCTGCGGTTTATCCAGGGGCTCGCAGTCGGAGGTCAGTGGGGTGGTGCCATGTTGCTGGTGACCGAGAATGCTCCGCAGGAAAAACGTGGATACTACGGCGCCTATGCGCAAGCGGGCGCCGCGGTAGGCCTTATTCTGGCCAACCTGGCCTTTCTCGGTGTCAGCGCGCTGCTCACTGACGAAGAATTTATGGCGTGGGGCTGGCGATTGCCGTTTCTTGCTAGCGTTGTGCTGATTGGTGTCAGCATTTATGTGCAAATTACCCTTGAAGACACACCGGCGTTTAAACGCTTAAAGGAAGCCAAAGCTGCAAAAGATCTTGCAGAGCCCACAGATCCGGCGTTGGTCGAAAAAGCGTTAACCGCCAGTCGTTCGCCGATCATTGAGGCTTTGGTTCTCTACCCCAAGCAAATTGTTCTTGCCGCTGGTGCGTTTCTGTCTGTGCAGGTTAGCTTTTATATTCTGGTGGCCTGGGTTGTGGCCTACGGTAGCAGCTCGTCGGGACTTGGCCTGTCCAGGGATGTCATGTTGGCTGCCGTGTTGATTTCGACAGCCGCCCAGTTGCCCGCATTGTTTCTGGCCGCGGCCTGGTCGGATCGTCATGGACGCAGAGGCGTTTATATGGCGGGTGCTGTGCTGCTTGGACTCTGGGGCTTTGCCTTGTTCCCGCTGATGGAAACGGGTGAGTTTCTCTGGATTACCGTGGGCCTGGCTGGCGGACAGATCTTCCTGGCCATGATGTATGGACCCCAGGCGGCTTTTCTATCGGAGCTGTTCAGTGTTGAAGTGCGTTACTCGGGTGCCTCACTGGGCTACCAGCTTGGTGCCATTCTGGGTGGCGCTTTGGCGCCAACCATTGCCACTATCCTGTGGGG
>CBDUMB010000484.1:0-2996 GCA_965368205.1 uncultured Pseudomonadaceae bacterium
TTCATCAGCCTGATCAAATCGCCCCCATAAATGGGGCATAGCATCCGATACACGGCCCATGTAATGGTGCACCCGCAACTGGTTAGCAGCTGTGCATTCTTCACTGGTCGCCATACCTTTGCCCACGGTAAAGAAACCATTATTCAATGCCGCCTCCAGGGTCAAAGCCGCGTGGGGCAAATCCGCTGGAGATATCCCTCTAGGCTGAGCGTGTACGGGTAATTCTGCGATATCTGCCGGCTTGGTCACTTCCAGCTGCAGATTATGTAAACAAGTACTCAGGGGAGCCTGGCTATGTGAATGGCGCAATTCTGTTAAAACGTCAACTCGCCCGTCCGTCAAACCGACGATACCCACATACCCTGAAACAGGTGTCGACAGCCGCGCCTCGGCAAGAAACCGAATGTGCTGGGTCTTAAGCGCAGCGATATAGTCGTCGGGGTTTACAACCGGTGGCAAGCCAATAGACGCCGCCGCGGCGCATAAACTCTGCCAATGTTTCTCAACAAAAAAACGCACGTTGAGGTGATCATTTTCATCACACTCCCAACGGTTAACACTGCCGCGAAAAAATAGCTTCATGAACTGGTGAACAGACCTGATAAAAGAATTACCGCAACCGCAGGCACAACAATCCAGCGCATTAACTGATGCCATAGATTGAATGTGGATCTACTGACCATGCCAAGCTCCTCTTCAGCCGCCTCAGCTTTAACAAACCAACCCACAAAAAGCGCTATAAGCAGACCGCCCAGAGGCAGCATGATCTGGTTAGGCAGGTAGTCAATGAAGCCGCCAAGGGATAAACCAAACAGACTAACGCCAGACCAGATGTTGTAACTCAGCGCGCTGACCACGCCGCAGCTGACCGCCACCAGCGTTAACACGGTGGCTGCTTTATGACGCGACCACATGAAGCGTTCTGACAACCATGCACACAGAGGCTCACACAATCCGACCACTGAGGTGATGGCCGCGACGGACAGCAGAAGAAAGAAAGTCGTGCTGACCCACTGTCCCGCGGGCATCTGTGCAAATGCTGCCGGCAGGGTCTGGAAAATCAAACCTGTACCGCCAGCGGGGTCCAGGCCATTGTGGAAGACCATGGGAAAGATCACAAAACCCGCCAGCAATGCCACCCCGGTATCGGCAATGACAATCAAAATGGCACTCTGCGCGATGGAGACGTGTTTTGGCAGATAGGCGCCATACATCATCATCCCGGCCATCGCGACACCAATGCTGAAGAAAGCCTGGCCCACTGCCGCAAGCAGCATGGCGGAATTGATTTTGGAGAAATCCGGCGCGAGCAAATAGTTGATGGTTTCCGGCATCCCACCTACAAAAAAGTTAAACAGAAACAGCGCTATAAGCAGGAAGAACAGCAGCGGCATCAACACCTTCACAGCACGCTCTATACCGTTCTGAACGCCTTTGTAGATAATAAACCCAGCTACCATCAGCGTGATGAGTGACCAGAAAACAAGTACGTGGGGCCGCGCAAGCAGCGCTGCAAAATATGCCGTGGAAGCCTCTGCATCAAAACCAAGCAGTGCCCCACTTACCGAACCGTACAGGTAATACAGCACCCAACCGGCGACTACACCGTAGGCAACCAGAATGGAAAAAGCAGTCAGAAGATTCAGGTAGCCGATGGCAGACCACCAGGGTGAACGTCCATCAGCCGCAGCAACCGCCGCCACAGACGCGGGCGGCGTTAAACCACCCCGACGCCCCAGCATCAGCTCGGCCATTAAGATCGGAACGCCAATGCCGAAGGCGCATAACAGGTACACCAGGACAAAAGCGGAACCGCCGTTTTCTCCAGTGATGTAGGGAAAGCGCCAGATATTTCCAAGGCCAACAGCAAATCCCACTGAGGCCATCATAAATCCAAAGCGCGAACCCCACGCCTGCGTAACGCCAGTCATCGTTAACGGCCGCTGAATTCCGGCGCGCGTTTCTCTACAAAGGCGACAGCAGCGCCTTTGTGGTCTTCTGTCATGAAGCAGCGCACCATGTGTAGCGCTTCTCGATCAAAGGTGTCACTGAGTGAACCGCCGTAAGCCGCATTGAGATTCTTTTTCATATACCCCACCGCAACAGTCGGCAAGCTCGCCAGCGAAGCGGCAAATTCCGCAACCGCATTATCATAGTCATAAGCAGTGGTTATTCGATTCACCAGCCCCATGTCTAATGCTTCCTGACCGGAAACCACGGCGGCAGTGAAATACAGCTCGCGGGCTTTGGCCTGACCTACCAGATAAGGCAGAAAGAACGAACCGCCATAATCACCGGAGAGACCCACTTTAGAAAATGCAGTAGTCAGCTTTGCAGTTTCTACCGCAATGCGAAGGTCACAAGCCAGCGCCAGCGCAAAACCGGCTCCCGCTGCAGGTCCTGGAATAGCCGCAAGTGTAGGTTTAGGCATTTCATGCAATATACGAGATAGCTCCATGCCGGTGCGTAAATTAAGGGCACGCCCCTCCAGATCAAAGCCGCGGGGTTTTACATCGTTGCCATCGCCACCAGCGCTAGCCTCGGATGCAAATCCTTTAACATCTCCACCGGCACAAAAAGCCCCACCGGCACCCGTCAGAACAACACAGCGCACGTTATTGTCCGCTGCCAGACGCGGCAACGCCTCGGTCATGGCGGCCATCATTTCGCCGCTCATGGCATTACGTGCAGACGGTCTGTTCATGGTCAGGGTGGCTACCCCGTTATCAAAGGTTTCGATTAGATGATCGGTCATGGTCCCTACTCCACTGATGAATGTTCAGGCGCTACCCTATCTCTAGAAACGTAGTAGAACAACCAGCCCGAAACAATCAAAATTGCACCGACCAGGGCTTCAATGGGTCTTTCCCAGACAACAAAAACCAGGGTCCAGAAGGTGATACCCACGTATATCAGCATCGGCCAAGGGTACCAGGGCACCCGGAACAGATCCGGCGCCGATTTCGCCTTGCGGCGAAGTACCGCGACGCCAATTA
>CBDUMB010000485.1:0-2989 GCA_965368205.1 uncultured Pseudomonadaceae bacterium
AGTAGTTGAATTTTGCGACGCGATTAAAACCAAGGCTCTGATCCACAATGGGCAGCGCAAATTCAGAGGCGTCGATGGCTCCTTTTTCCAGCGCCTGGAAGATTTCGCCGCCTGGCAGCATGGTGACGCTGGCACCGAGTCGTTCTAATACTTTGCCGCCAAGCCCGGCAAACCGAATTTTCAGTCCTTCAACATCACTCAAGCTGGTGATCTTGTTGCGGAACCAACCGGCTGTTTCCGGTCCTGTCATGCCGCAATAAATAGGATGAATGTTGTGATCAGCATACAGATTTTCTGCCAGTTCACGTCCACCTGCTTCAAACCACCAGGCGCTGTATTCCCAGGGTTCCATGCCAAATGGCACCGCGCCAAACAGCGGAGATGCGGGTATTTTCCCCTGGTCGTAACCCATCCAGGTGTAACCGGCTTCCACCTTGCGATCGCGCACGGCATCTGTGATGGAGAATGCGGGCACAATTTCGCCAGGTTCAAAAATCTGAAAATTCACGGCGCCGTTGGATGAACGCTTCAGCATGTCCGCGAGATAAAGGGGGTTGTCACCCAGCACCGGCATGGTGGTCTGGAACGCAACAGGTAAGCGCCAGTTGATTCGGACCGTGTCTGCGTCGCCTTGCGCAGCAACGTTTTGATGTTGATTTTGTCCGGTTGGCCGCACCGCAAGGCTGCCAAGAATGCCGACCACAAAGGCAACTATGACTGCTATGGCAGCCGCTCGATTGCTCATCCCCTATCCCACATCGAACTGAGCGTTAGATTGTGGGAAGCCGGCGCAACGGTTGCAAGCTAAAACTCAGGCTAGGGTTTGGTCGCAGGATGGATGCCCGCCGCCTGTGGCTCACCCACCTCTTTTTGTCCCGCAAGGCTGTGATCAATATCGTCATCCGCAAGCCGGTCGAGATGCATCAGTTTTTTGATGAGCGGAGACACCGCAATCACACCTACACCGACCAGAACGGAAATCCAGCCAACGGATGAGTAGACGTCCAGCACGTGATCAGGCCCCGCACCTTCTGCGCCTACGGCGGCGGCAATTAACCCCGCCGCGAAGTTGCCTGTCGCTGAAGCGAAGAACCAGGTGCCCATGATCAGGCTGGCCAGTTGAGATGGTGCCAAACGGTTCATGGCGCTTAAGCCCACGGGAGACAAACAAAGCTCGCCGGTTGTGTGCAACAGGTAAATCAGAAAGATGAAGACAACGGGTGTCAGATGATCTGCACCAGCGGACAGTGCCCCCGCAACCAGCACCAGGAAGCCGGCGCCCAGCTGCATCAAGCCCAACCCGAACTTGGCGGGTGCTGATGGCTCGAGACCACGCCGACCCAGAAACGTCCAGAGCACCGCAAATATAGGTGCCAGCAAAACAATATAGATTGCGTTGATGGACTGGAAAACCGACGCAGGGATTTCAATACCGAAAATACTTCGATCGACATTTCGATCTGTAAAAAGATTGAGCGACGAACCCGCCTGTTCAAACAAGGCCCAGAATAGAATGGATCCAAAGATCAGAAACATCGCTGCAAATATGCGGTCTCTGTCATCGGGTGCCAGTTTTGCAACCGCGGTGTACAACACATAAGCGACGAGCAGGGCGCCGGATATACCGAGCAGCGAACCTACCAGCGCCTGATACTGGAGCAGAACCCAGACCATGCCAACGGCTGTAAAGCTCAGTACGTAGAGTAACCATTCGAACCTGATGCCAGCGAGTTTCCTTTCGAGACGTGCCGGATCTGATGGTTCACCGCGGCCGACCAAAAAGGGTTTGCCCCAGATGAATACAAGCAGACCCAGTAACATACCAACACCAGCCGCACCAAAGCCATAAGACC
This sequence comes from uncultured Pseudomonadaceae bacterium, assembly GCA_965368205.1. Lineage (GTDB taxonomy): Bacteria > Pseudomonadota > Gammaproteobacteria > Pseudomonadales > Azotimanducaceae > UBA4421. The sequence continues at coordinate 1,854 of CBDUMB010000485.1, forward strand.
AGCCATAGGTCTGACCCAGCCAGCCAGCGATGATTGCGCCCAGCGCTGCACCTAGATTAATGCCCATATAAAAGATGGTATAAGCCGGATCACGGCGGATGTCGGTACGGGAGTACAGTTGTCCCACCATAACGGAAATGTTGGCTTTCAGAAATCCTGCACCAACAACAATAAAGGCCAGAGCAGCCCAGAAAATATTGATCGCCGGATCTGCCTGGCCGGCGCCTTCACCTTCGAAAGCCATCAGGAAATGACCAAACGTCAGTAGCAACGCACCAAATGCCACTGCCTTGCGTTGGCCAAGATATCTGTCTGCGAGATAGCCACCAATGACCGGAGTGATGTAAACCAGTGCAGTATAAGCACCGTAAATGATTCCGGCTTCGCTGTCGGAAAACATCCAATGCTGAACAAGATAGAAAATCAGCAGGGCGCGCATGCCGTAATATGAAAAGCGCTCCCACATTTCGGCAAAAAATAAAACAAACAGACCTTTGGGATGCCCGAGAAGGGTTCCCCTGGCATCGCCGGATTCCAGATACGTCCCCGCCATTAAATTTGTGTCCTTACTGATACCTGGTATTTGTTCATATCCTATACGAGAAGGGGATACAGTAGTTGCATCCCAATGGTGATCCGGTTGAGGAGATTAACGAGTTGTTCATGATGAATTAACGATACGACTCTACGACGAGCAGCCTGGGGAGTAACAATAGAGAACTTGCACGAAAGCTTCGAGAAGAAACTCTTTCATACTCCCACTTCCCCTTAGATTGAGAGTTAGGGATTCTACTATGCAGCAGAGGGGTCGGACACCAATAATCCTCCGGTGCGACTGTTCGATCGTGGTGCCGAGGAGTACTGGAGTAGTGTTGATCCTGAACCTTTCGAATTACCCCATGCGGAGTTTTTTCTGACTGCTACCGAGTTACTGCACGAAGCTGGAGTGCCGCTGATTGCGGGAACCGACGCCGGTGGGTTCGGCATCATTCCGGGTGCCTCGCTTGCACGAGAGTTGGAACTGTTGGTCGAAGCCGGGCTTCTTCCCTATGCAGCACTTGCTGTCGCGGCCTGGCTAAGTGCTGAAGTGCTGGGCTTCGAAAGAAGCGGGGTAGTTACGCAGGGTTATAAGGCCA
>CBDUMB010000486.1:0-2987 GCA_965368205.1 uncultured Pseudomonadaceae bacterium
TAGTCAGGACCCAGCGCCTGCTTCACCATCCCCACCAGCTGAGCTTTCATTTTCTCCGGCGCGGTACGCGAACGTTTATAAATAAAGTTCTGCATCTGGGTATTTTTAAAACGCGTGACCGCATAAGCCCATTTTTCCGGCAGAATTTTACGCAGGGTATTTGCTATTTTGTCCTGATCAGGGCGGGAAACAACATAGGTTGGTGAGCGTTGTAACATTGTCACACTCGCCGCCTGCTCCGCCATTGCCGGCACCAGTGTCATAGCGGTGGCGCCACTGCCAATGACCACAACGTTTTTACCCGCATAATCGAGATCTTCCGGCCAATGCTGGGGATGGACTACGGTGCCCTGATAATCGTGCATACCTTCAAATTCAGGGGTGAAGCCTTCGGCGTAGTTATAATAACCACTGCACATCAGCAGCATGTTGCAGGTAACTGTTCTGCTCTGACCATCCGTTTCAGCGGTGACCGTCCACTGCTGATCATCACTGGACCAGTCTGCGGCGGTAACCGTCTGATTGAATTGAATGTGGCGTTTTATATCATTCTCAGCAACGGTTTCATGCAGGTACTGACGTATCGCAGGTCCATCAGCAATTGATTTTGCAGCACGCCAGGGTTTAAAGCTGTAACCCAGCGTATGCATATCACTGTCGGAACGAATACCTGGATAGCGGAATAAATCCCACGTGCCACCCAGCGCAGCGCGGCTTTCAAGGATCGTATAGGTTTTGCCGGGGCACAAAGTGTTCAGATGGTAGGCCGAACCAATACCAGAAATGCCGGCGCCTACAATCACTACATCAAAATCACTCACTCTGCTCTCCGGGGAAAAAAACGGTCGCCGATTGTCGCAATTTTCGACCACCCAGGACAAGGCGCCATTTTCAGGGCGCAATTCGAGCTGAGAAAGGACGATCTGACTAGGGAAGGTCCAACAGACGCAGATTATTCTCTGGATTACGATCGATCAGCTTGTTGTAGGGATCAACCCCGACGCGGTGGGGTAATTCACTCACCCGCAACACAAGTTTGTTCACACCGGACACCAGCGTCTGGCGATTGAACACCAGCGGCGTTGGCAGCTGATAGTCTTCCAGCGAGTCTTGTGCTTTCGGGAATACCGCAATATCTACGGCGAGGTTCAGCGGTGCATCCGTTTCCTCACCGGCGCCATCTGCATAAAACTTGCTGGCCTCAACGCTGAAAGAAATCTCCCACTCATCGTCAACCTTCTCTACCACGGCATCCGCGATGGAAAAATCGTAGAGAGTAATTTTTTCGAACAGATCCGTAATCAACGCCTGATGTTCCGGCCCTGCCACCCGGCGAAATTCGGCAACAAGATCTGCCGCGGTGGGAAAAGGACCACTGACATAGGCGTACTTTTCTATAAATCGCCGCAAAGCCAGGTTCACCTGATCTTCGCCGATCACATCCTGCAAGGCATACATCACCAGACTGCCTTTGCGGTAATGGATATAGGGCTGATTTTCAACCCGCACCAGGGGCAGTTCTTCGATGAGTTCACCGCCGCGGGCATTAAGATAGCTGTCCAGTTCATAGCGCAGGAACCGGCGCATTTTGTCTTCCCCGTACTCATGCTCCATCACCATTAACGCGGAATACTGGGCCAGGGTCTCAACAATAACCGTCATTCCCTGTTGCGCCGCGCCAACAACCTGGTGTGCCCACCATTGATGCGCCAGCTCATGAGCGGTGACGTAGAATACGGGGTCCAAGGCATGAGGATCCGTTAGATCCGCAACAAAGCCGATGGCTTCACTGAATGGAATGGTATTCGGAAACGACTGCGCAAAACTTGCATAGCGCGGAAATTCCAATATTCGGAACTGGCGATATTGATAAGGTGAAAACTCCCTGCCGAAGTAATCTAACGCCTTCTTTGTGCCTCGAATCATCGGCTCAATGTTAAAAGTGTGAGCGGGATGGTGATAGACCTCAATCGCTATGCCGTTGTGAGTATCACTGGCTACTTCATAGCGCGCAGACAGGAAAGAGAAAAACGGCCAGATGGGTGCATCCATTTCATAGGTGTAGATTCTGCGGCCATCACGCTCAATCACGTCGCCAACCTGATAACCCGGAGCAACCGCAATCTGATCAGCTGACGTGCTGAACTGGGTGCGAAACTCGGTACGACGGGCCACGGAAAACTGCGACAGGTTCAGTGTTTGTGGATCGCCCAGTTCCGGCAGCCGCTGGATCGGCGGTAAATCATATTCCCGGCGGGTGGCCGGGTCGCCAATCTCAACACCGCGGTTGTAACCCAGACTTGGCATTATCTCGAAGTTGTTCACAAACGTGCCGTTCGCCACAACACGGGTGCTGGACCCGCCGCTCACGGCCAGTTCGTTTATATTGGCAAAGCCTTCATGATCCCAGGTCATGTCCCAGCTCATTTCGGCACGACCGCCGGACACCAGTGGCTGATCAAAGCGGAAAATATGTGTACCCGATGCTTCGCGATGCTCAACACGTTGGGCGCCACTGATCAGCAGTGCGTTGACATCAATAAAAGGATGGGTGGATACCATGACCTCACTGATCTCAACATCATGGGTGTTCGCAAGCTCAGCGGTGCCTTTACTTTCCAGGCGCCGCTCATCTGGATAAAGATCAACTGTACTGTCTACAGACAGCATCTCTGGACGCAGATCTAACTCGCGTCCTTTGTAGGTTTTCTCATACTCCGCCTGGCGTGCTTCAAGTTCATCCGTGGTGATGTAGGTGTTGAGCACGTTTGTGTTGTAGAAAATCCAACCGCCGGTGCCAGCAAAAGCCACAACCGCAAAGGCCAACGCCAGTCCGGTGAGCGGGGTGAAACGGACGGGTATGAGTGCTATGCGCTGCTTCAACCGATCTGTCACACCGCGCTGAAACAGAAGGTGGGCGAGAATAGCCAGCACCAGACAGAAGGCGCTCCAATAGGCGGTAAATGCGACCAGGGGCAGCCAGAAGT
>CBDUMB010000487.1:0-2987 GCA_965368205.1 uncultured Pseudomonadaceae bacterium
TACCGGAAACGGTGCTCTTGCCTTGATTCGAGAAACAGATCATCTGCTGGAGACTCTGAGTCAGCTGCTCAAAGTTGGCCGCGGGGAGCTGATCGATCGTGTGCAGAATACGTTGGCAGAAAACAAACAGCTGCAAAAGCAGTTGGCTGAGGTGTCACAGAAGATGGCTGCCAGTCAGGGGTCAGATCTGGCTTCGCAAGCCGTGAATATCAATGGTGTTAATTTTCTTGCCAGCGAAGTGGAGGGTGACAACAAAGCCATGATGCAGACGCTGGATACGTTGCGTTCTCAGCTGGGTGAGTGTGTTGTCATTCTGGCTCAAGTAAATGCAGGTAAAGTTGGTGCGGTCATCGGTGTTTCAAAACAGTTGACAGATAAAGTCAGCGCACCGGACATCATGGCACATTTTGGACCGTTGGTTGGTGCCAAAGGCGGCGGTCGTCCCGATCTCGCCCGCGCCGGTGGCGGCGATAATCCGTCAGGTTTGGCTGATGCTTTTGCAGCGGCCCAGGCCTTTGTATCCGAGCAATTGGGATAGCGCTGGTTATGGCACTTATTGTTCAAAAATACGGCGGCACCAGTGTTGGAGATATTGATCGTATCCAACAAGTAGCCCAACGTATCAAGCGCTATGCTGACCAACAACATCAATTAGTGATAGTTGTATCAGCCATGTCCGGCGAGACAAACCGTCTGGTTCAGTTGGGAAAAGATATCTCCGGTGCAAACACGTTTGCTCGTGAAATGGATGTGCTGACCGCTTCAGGCGAGCAGGTCAGCATAGCCCTGTTGAGCATGGCGCTGCAGCGTCTGGGGTTGTCAGCGAAGTCAATGTTGGGTGACCAGGTCGCCATTAAAACGGATTCCGCCTTCGGCAAAGCTCGCATCAGCCATATCGAAACCAATGCGCTGAGGGCTGCGCTGGAAGCAGGCGCGATTCCTGTTGTTGCTGGATTTCAGGGGGTGGATCCTAATGGTGATCTGACAACGCTTGGCCGTGGCGGGTCAGATACCAGTGCGGTAGCGCTGGCGGCTGCATTAGGCGCTGATGAATGTGAGATATGTACGGACGTTGACGGTGTCTATACCGCCGACCCGCGCGTGGTGGCGTCCGCCCGCAGATTGTCTCAAGTGACCTTCGAGGAGATGTTGGAGTTGGCCAGCCTGGGGTCAAAAGTGTTACACCCACGTTCAGTTGAATTTGCAGGCCGTTACCGAGTCCCCTTGCGGGTGATGTCTACGTTTGTTGACGGCGACGGCACATTGATCACCATTGAGAATGACAATATGGAACAACCGCTAGTATCTGGTATTGCCCATGCCCGTGATGAAGCAAAACTTACTGTTGCCGGGGTACCGGATATACCCGGAATCGCGTCAAAAATTCTGGGCCCTGTGGGTCGGGCGAATGTTGAAGTAGACATGATTGTCCAGAACACAGGCGCTGATGGGCTGACTGACTTCACCTTTACGGTGAAGCGTGAAGATTACGATCGCGCCCGCGAACTGCTCGAGACAGTGGCCAAAGAGATACATGCCCGTGAAATCAGCGGCGACAACACCATTGCAAAAGTGTCGATTGTGGGCGTTGGCATGCGTTCACACGCAGGTGTTGCTACGCGGATGTTTGATTGCCTGGCTTCAGAAAACATCAATATCCAAATGATCTCAACTTCCGAAATAAAGATCTCCGTTGTAGTAGCGGAAAAATATATGGAACTTGCTGTGCGCGCACTACACTCTGAATTCGACCTGGAAAACAGCTGACCCTGGATAGTCAACTGTCTCCAGAGCGTTCAAAGGAGATGATCTGTGCTAATTCTGACTCGCAAAGTGGGGGAGACACTTATGATCGGTGACGACATCAGTATCACCGTGCTTGGTGTGAAAGGTAATCAGGTCCGTATCGGCGTTAACGCCCCCAGAGATGTGGGCGTTCATCGTAAAGAAATTTATGACCGTATTCAGGACGACTCGCCTGATGCGGATGCACCATCAAATCCCCAGGACGCCTGAAAAAGCCTAACCGGCTTCGAAGACTTTTATGATGGGCGGTGGTTCATCAGCCAACTGGTCACTGGTCAGCGCATCCAGGGCACGCTGTTTGTCCTCTTTACCAAACGCTTTTGTTGTCACACAAAATTCAACCATGATGCCGTTCGGGTCATCGACATAAATGGATTTGCACCAGTGATGGTCAATCTCTGCAACATCAAAACCAGCTGCATTGATTCTTATTCTGGCGGCATCCAGCTCTTCCAGTGAATCAACACCAAAGGCGATATGGTTGGTCCATTTAGGTAAGCCCAGACCTGTAGAAATAGAGGTCGGAAAGTCTTCTGCGACGGCTGGGTCGTGAATTTCCCAGAAAGCCATCATGGTGCCGTCACCGGTGTCGTAAAAGAAATGCTTGGCCCAGGCGTCGGGGCCAGTTTGTGCTTTCTCTACCCGTACCAGTTCGAATCCCATAGCGTCGCTGTAGAACTTGTGTGTTGCCAACATGTCGCGTGTAGCGATGGCCAGATGGTGATAAGACATGTAGCGGGCGCCTCAATCAGGAATTTGATCAAATTGTAGCGAAGCACCTGGTTGGGGAACAGAAATTGTTATCAAATTACGTCGCTGCGGCTGTAATTTGTACAACAGTTGTAGGTACAATGCGCCCCCACGGAGAGGTGGCCGAGTGGTCGAAGGCGCTCCCCTGCTAAGGGAGTATAGGTAACCCCTATCGAGGGTTCGAATCCCTCTCTCTCCGCCAAACTCTGGATACTCGCGCCCACCAGTGGGCGCTGATCCATTGTCGCCACAGCACAAGGCCAGGGTAGGCTCTCAATCGTCTACCTGGTCGCTATTGCTGCCTACCAGATTGTACTTTTTCAGATAGCCGCGAAACTGGTGGTAAGTTAAACCCAGCAGATCAGCTGCTTTTCGCTGGTTATGTTTTGCCTCCTGCATCGCCTGCTCAAGCAGAGAAATTTCGTACTCAG
>CBDUMB010000488.1:0-2983 GCA_965368205.1 uncultured Pseudomonadaceae bacterium
GCAACGAACCAAGCAACGCTTCACGCTCATGGCTGTTCTCTTCTTCCAGAACCGCACGACGTGAGACAACAACGTTGTTGCGCTTCTGATCTAATTTGATGACTTTAAACTCAAGCGGCTTGCCTTCCAGATGCGCGGTTTCACGCAGCGGACGGATGTCCACTAAAGACCCGGGCAGGAATGCACGGATGTCATTGATATCAACTGTAAAGCCACCTTTGACTTTGCCGTTGATAATACCGGTGACCACCTCATTGCCTTCATGGGCGGCTTCAAGGTGCATCCAGGATTCAGCGCGGCGCGCTTTCTCGCGGGACAGGCGGGTTTCACCCCAACCATCGTCGACCACTTCCATGGCCACTTTAACCTGGTCACCTATAGACAGGGTGAACTCACCCTGTTCATTTAAAAACTGGCTTCTTGGAATAACGCCTTCAGACTTCAGACCTGCGTGGACAACCACCCAGTCAGCGTCAATATCAACCACCGTGCCGGTAACGATGGACCCTGGGGCCATCTCGATGGACTGTAAACTTTCTTCAAATAGGTCGGCAAAAGATTCGCTCATAAATGTCGCTCTAACTTGTCACCTGCCGAGCGGCCGGTGTGAACAAGCAGTGCTCTCCGTTGGTTAGTTAAAAAAATGCGCGAGCGCCTTACTTCGGCTGCCACAAACCCAGTTTTTGAGCATGAGACAGAACCTGCTGCACCACCATTTCGATAGTCATACTTGTACTATCAAGAACGATGGCATCTGCGGCTGGTTTCAGCGGGGCGATCGTGCGACCTCGATCTCGGGCGTCACGTTCTTGGATCTGCTCGAGAAGGCCGCGCAAACTAACACTTAAGCCTTTGTTTTTCAACTGTTTATAGCGACGTTCGGCACGAACCTCAGCACTGGCATCAAGGAAGATTTTCAGCGCTGCGTCGGTGAAAACCACGGTGCCCATATCCCGGCCATCGGCCACCAGGCCCGGGGCTTGCCGGAAACTGCGCTGCAGATCAAATACCGCGGCGCGAACCGCGGGTAAATGGGCGACTTTCGATGCGTTTTCACCGGCATCTTCAGTGCGGATTTCATCGGTGAGGTCCAGGCCCTCTACTTCAACGCGATCATCTGCAAAACTGATGCTCAGCGCACCCGCCAATTCGGCCACGGCGGTTTCATCTGCGAGACCGATACCCCGACGCACGCTCATGGCGCCAACAATGCGATACAGCGCACCAGAATCCAGCAGGTGCCAGCCCAGCGTGTCCGCAACCAGTCTGGCCAGGGTGCCTTTGCCCGATCCGGACGGGCCATCAATAGTGATAACGGGAATGTCAGTCATATCCGGCAATACCTGCATTTACTCTTCAAGCTGGCCCCGCCGCTCAGCAGCGGCACGCAGGGCAGCCAAACCTGTGACCTCGTCATTTTTCTCTAATGCTTCAGTGAAGGTCTGCAGATGCGTTGCAAAGTCAGCTGCCGCATCCAACACCTGCTGTCGATTCATGCACAATATACGCCACCACAGCTCGGGGTTAGCTGCTGCAATACGCGTGAAATCGCGGAAACCTCCACCGCTGTAAGCCAGCTGATCCGGGTCTACCTGCTGCATGAACACATAAGCCAGGAGGTGAGGTAGATGGCTGGTGACCGCCAACATTTCATCGTGCGCCTGTGGCGATAAATGGGTTACTTCGCTGCCACAGGCCCGCCAGGCTGATTCAACCCGCTGTAAAGCATTGTTGTCTGTTGTAACCAGCGGCGTCAGGACGGTTGTTGCGCCAGCAAACAGGTGGGCGTCAGCCGCCTGGGGACCACTGCGATCTGAGCCTGCGATAGGATGACTGGGGACAAAATTTGGTGAAACACCCCCGCCAGCAAGCAGCGCTTCGATGATCGGTGCTTTCACACTACCTACATCAAACATCGGCACCTGCAGCGATGCCAGAGCTTTTACCTGTTCAGCGACCCGGTCACTCGGGGTACATATCGCAATCAGTTCAGCATCCGGGGGCACGTTTGTGCATATTTCGTCAACCAGTCCGAGCTGCAGAGCAAGTTTCGCGGCTACGGGGTTCGTTTCAACACCGACGATGTGACGTGCAAACGATGCTGCACGCCAGGCCGCACCCAGCGACCCGCCTATCAGTCCAACGCCGACAATGGCAACTTTCTCAAGGGACATAGGTTTAAGCGCCACAGCCACTCACTTGCTCGCGCTTGTGCACACAGGCGAGCGCTTCAGATAACTGAGGGCAGCACATCTAAAAACCGCTGATTCTCTTCGGGCAAACCAATGCTGACCCGCACATGACTGGGCAGGCCATATTCGGCGATAGACCTAACAATAACACCCTGCTGCAGGAGCGCCTGAAATACTTCGGTACCGCTGCGACCGGCATCAAAACTCACAAAATTCCCCATTGACGGAATGTACGACAGGCCCAGTGCGCTCAAACCTTGTGTTATCTGTGTCATACCCTGTTTATTAAGATCAACGCTGACACTGACAAATTCCTGGTCTTCCAGCGCAGCTGCTGCTGCCGCCAGACCAATGCTGCCAACATTAAACGGCTGCCTGGCTCTGTTTAACAGGTCTGCGAACGCTTCCGAAGACAAACCGTAGCCGACACGCAGGGCCGCGAGCCCATGAATTTTTGAGAACGTTCGGGTGACAATGAGGTTCGGATGAGCTTGCAGCAACGCCAGCGCATCAGGATATTCCGGATGGTCGGCGTACTCCAGGTAAGCTTCATCGAGCACCACCCAGACATGTTCGGGCACACTATCAAGGAAGGCTTTGAATGCATTATGGGTGACCCAGGTACCGGTTGGATTGTTCGGATTGGCCACAAAGACCACCGTTGTCTGAGGTGTGATCGCCGCCGCCATGGCTTCCAGATCGGTACCAAAATCTTTTGCCGGCACTTCAACCAAACTACCGCCGGCAATCGTCACCGCCAGCCGGTAGACCACAAAACTGTGTTCAGAAAT
>CBDUMB010000489.1:0-2951 GCA_965368205.1 uncultured Pseudomonadaceae bacterium
TGCAAGCACTCTATCGCTGCCAATAGATGTGTCGTCAGTAGAGTCATTTTGAAAGCGCTTGAACTGCAATGGTTCAGATGACGTCGACATGTTCAAGCCGCCGTCGAATACACCTACCCAGAGGGTGCCGTCCGGGTCTGAGTGAATGGTGGGAATGGCGTTACCGCTCAACGACTGTGGATCGTTCGGGTCATGTTGAAAGCGCACAAATTTACCTGAGGGTAGCAGTTTGTTAAGCCCGCCCGCTCGCGTGCCTACCCAGACCTGTTCCTGATGGTCGACATGTACACTCATCACCCTGTTGTCAGACAGAGAGGTACTGTCGTCCGGATCGTTTCGGTATTGTGTTGTTGTATTTGATGCAAGATCCAGGCGGGTTAAGCCGTCGCCGTATGTACCTATCCAGAGAACACCGCCAGAGGCTTCAGCTATGGATGTGACCACGTCACCACTGAGGAATCCGCTGGAGGCCTGATAGTGGGTGAAAGTGTCGCTGAAATAGTTCCAGCTGCTGACACCCCCGTTTGTTGCCAGCCACAATACGCCAGACGCATCCTGAAACATGGCGTTGATCTGAGTGTTAACCAGGCTGGTCAGGTCAGCCTGATCATTTGTGTAGTTCACAAACTCCTGCTGCAAAGGGCGCCATTCAGACAAGCCCTTTTCGGTGCCAATCCACAAGGTCCCTTTGACGTCTTCAACTATGGATAACACCTGACCATCGCTCAGAGAGTAGGCGTTTTGCGGATCATGCTGAAAGTGACGGAATGCACCGGTTGTATCGTCAAACAGATTTAATCCACCTTGGGCAGTACCAACCCAGATATGGCCTGCCCGATCTTCATAAATTGTTCTGATTTCATCATGAGCGATGCTGGCAGAATTATTTGGGTTGTGACGATGTTGAAAAAAAGTGTCCGTGCCGCTGTCCAGTTGGGCTAAACCGCCGCCATCGGTGCCGATCCAGAGACGACCTTTGCCATCAGAATGCAACGCAATAATATGATTGTGCGGCAGACCTTTGCTGTCACCGGTATTCTGGTAATGCCGCTGACGACCACCGGGCTCAATCGCAAGCAAGCCGTCATCTACAGTGCCCAGCCAGAACACACCCGTCTGATCTTTTGTCATGGTGCGTACACGCCTGGTGCGATCAACCTCAGGCAGTTGCAACGGATTCTGTTGAAAGCTATCGGAGGCGTAGTCGTACTTATTAACGCCCATATTGGTGGTCACCCAAAGCTCACCTAAGTTGTCAACAAACAGCGACCAGACAAAATTATTGCTTAACGAATTGGGATCTTTGGCGTTGTATTCGTAGGTCACAAAGTCGTAACCATCAAAACGATTCAAGCCATTTTGTGTTGCAAACCAAAGGTAGCCACGCCCATCCTGGGCAATGGCGCGAACAAATTCTGAAGACAAACCTTCTTCGGCAGTGAAGTTATTGAATTGAAGATGACGGGGTACACTGGACGCAGATGCGCTGGCAGCCTGCAACACCAGAGCAATAAAAATGTACAACCAGATTGATGACAGATTGTGTCTGTTCATGTGTCTTCCCTGCTTTGCATCCAGCGTTTGTAAGTTGGTGCTGTTACGCCCATCAATGCCGCGCCGACGCTGACGCGCCCATCAATTTTCTCAGAAACATCGTCCAGCAACAGGCAGCGCGCTTGCTCAACCAGGTCGGCTTCGACACCAGGTTGTGCTTTCGCCTGGGCAACAATTTGATTCAGCAGGGGACGAACCTGTTCCCAGGTGGGGGTTCTGGATGCCAGGCCGGCACTTCTTTCAGATTCGGTTTTGTGGATATGTCTGCGGAAAGTAGACTCCGGCAAACCGATTAGCGTTGCCGCCTGACGCGCGACATGACCGCTGGCTTCATTAGCTGCCATGACCAGATCCTCCGTTAACCATCTGCCTATTGGCACCGGCCTCGCGCGATTCTGCTGCAAAGCCAGGTCGATCTGGCGCAGCAATTCCTGACGCAGTGGGCGCCAGCGGTCATCGACATCGTCGGTAGTCGCATCGTTGGCATTCTGCTGGGGTTCAGATGTGCGGAAAGGTTCTGCAGAAACTGAGGTTTGAACGGGCGGAACAGGTAGTGTCGGCTGAGGCCTGGTAGATGCGTCAGTCTCAGGAAGCAACTCGATGGATTCGCCGGTGATATGGCTGGAATCAGATGTCAGCAGGGCACGTAACATGGCATGTTGTAATTCTCGAACGTTACCGGGCCATTCGTAATCCAACAGCTTCCTTTCGGCACTGGCGTCGAGCGAACATGACGTCACGCCGTTCTGCGCAGCATATTTTTCGAGGTAGTAGTGGGCCAAAGGTAAAATATCAGCTTGTCGATGCCGAAGGGGAATGGCATGCAGAGAAATGACCTGCAGGCGATAGTACAGGTCCGCTCTAAATGTGCCTGCTGCCACTTCATCCTGTAGTTTACGGTTGGTTGCCGCCACGATTCGGACGTCGACAACTCTGTCAGCCGAGCTGCCCACGGGGGCATATTCTTTGCCCTGTACAAAACGCAGGAGTTTGGCTTGTACCTGAAGAGGCAGTTCACCAATTTCATCAAGAAACAGGGTGCCGCCTGCGGCTTGCGCGATGCGCCCGTCAGAGGCACTTTCGGCGCCGGTGAAAGCACCTTTCACATGCCCAAAGAGTTCAGCTTCGAGCAGGCTTTGAGCCACTGCTCCGCAATCGAATACAACAAAAGGTGCTGCTTTGCGAGGGCTGTGGCGATGTACTGCCTGGGCCAGTACTTCTTTGCCGGTACCACTTTCACCCGTAATCAGAACGGTTGCGTCCGAAGGAGCAACCCGCTTCAAGGTATCCATCAAAGCGTGCATTTCTTCAGATTCGTAGATCATTTTTCCATGATCGAGGGTTTGCCGCAGAACAGTGATTTCTTCCCGTAGAGCGCGGCTTTCGCGGTCTTTTTC
>CBDUMB010000490.1:0-2950 GCA_965368205.1 uncultured Pseudomonadaceae bacterium
GGTTGGCGTATTGATCCCCCACCCGCGCCTTGGTGAAGGCCTTGTCCGCCCAATCGCCAAACCGCGCCACATCCCATGCGAACATGTCATAGCGGCTCTCTCCGGTGACGATCCAGTCGGCGGCCAACAGTCCCATACCACCCGATTGCGAGGCACGTTTTCCTGCCGGGCAGTTCGCTCTCGCCAGCCGCAGAGCGTTTTCAGAGTTGCCAACTGCGGGGCCGACAGCTGCCAGGCTTTTTTAACGTTGCGAAAATAATCATCCGGCGCAACAGGATCGTAGCTGCCCCGCTCCTGCATATCCTGCTGGTACCAATGCACGCGATTGTGCTGCTCCAGGGCATCCTTCAGCTGCTCGTAGACCTCGCCCAGATAAAGAACATCATCGATGGCGTATTTAATCTGATCGTCGCTGAGGGGACGTCGCAGCCAGTTCGAGCGGGTTTGCTGTTTCTCGAGGGAAACGCCAAGAATCCGTTCTACCAGGGCGGCATAGCTTAAAGAATAATCTGTCGACACAAACGCATTGGCCAGTTGCGTGTCAAACACATTCGCTGGCATCAAACCCAGATGATGATGCAGCAGTTCCAGATCCTCCTGGCAGGCATGCATCACAATGACCGACTCGGGATCAACCAGATAGTCAGCCATCGGGGTCCAGTCAGTGATTTCCAACGGATCTATTAAGTAGATTTTTCCGGCGCTGGCAACCTGATATAAACCAGGTACCGGATAGTAAGTGTCGGTACGAATGAATTCCGTATCAAAGGCTATATGATCACCCCAGGCTGCCACTGCCTGGGATAGATGTTGGTCGTTGGATATCCACTCAAACAATGGTTCGTCGTCCCTGTAGTGCATGTGTCAGCGTTCCGCCATCGGTGTACTCAATTTCTCCACCCAATGGAACACCATGTGCGATTCTGGATATATTGGGCACTTTGTCGCCGACACGTTGAGCAATATAGTGGGCCGTGGCTTCGCCTTCCACTGTTGGATTGGTCGCCAGAATAAGCTCTCCGGGCGATAGCTGGTCGATGCGCTGAAGCAATTGGTCAATACCCAGCTGGCCTGGCCCAACGCCGTCTAAAGGTGACAGCCGTCCATTCAAAACGAAATAGAAACCACGGAATCCACCGGCCTGCTCAATGGCCAGCACGTCCGCGGGTGACTCAATGACACAAAGTAAACCAGGGTCGCGTTTTGCGTCTTTGCACAGGCCGCAGATGTCCTGCTCGGTCAGGTTTCGACACAAATTACACTGTCGCACTTCCCGCATGGCCACATGCATTGCATGGGCCAACGCTTCGCCACCTTCACGCTCGCGCAGCAGCAGATGCAGGGCCATACGCTGGGCACTTTTCGGGCCCACGCCAGGCAGCACCTGCAGCGCAGAAATTAGGTTATCAATGACTGACATCAGCTGGGGAAGTTACCAAAGGGCAGGTTGATACCTCCGGTGAGTTCCGACATCTGCTCCGCCTGAGTTTTTTCCACACGGCGCACCGTGTCGTTACAGGCTGCAGCTAACAGATCTTCCAGCACAGCTTTTTCTTCGTTGAGCAGCGATGGGTCGATTTCTACCCGCTTGACCTCGTAGCGACAATTCATGGTCACCTTAACCATGCCTGCACCACTTTCGCCGTGCACCTCGATGGTTGCCATTTTCGCCTGGACATCCTGCATCTTGCTCTGCATTTCCTGGGCTTGTTTCATCAAATCGCCGATGCCTTTCATTCTTACTCCTTCTTCTAGAACTAAATGGGCCGTATCTGATCAACCCGGCCATCAAATTCTGCCAACAGATTCTGAACATTGGCATCCTGTTTGATCACGGCTTCAGCGTGCACCTGTTTTTCGTCCGCAATCCGAATGCGTCGCTGAGCAGGTGTTTCCTGCCGCACTGCCCCCGGCACAATCGACAAAGTGACGGACTGGCCCAGGGTTTGGGCCAGCGCTCGGCCCAGGCTTTCCGTCTGGCCCGGGTTAAGCAACGTGTCGTGCCCTTCATCCAGAATCAGCTCAACCTGCGGCAGAGCGACGCTATGTACTACAGTGTGTTCTGCAATCATGCGGGTCACACCGCTGATGGCAAGTTGTTCAACTAATTCATACCAGGGCACTGAGAACAACATATCTGACTGGGCCGCCTGTTGAGCTTCAGCGGCTGGTTGGGCTCCCTCTCCAGCTGCAGCGTCTTTCCCTTTGACCTGCGCGCTGACCTGCGCGCTGACCTGCGCCTCTGGTACCACACCCGGATCTGATGGCAGTTCCTGCGAGCGGTCGCGTGGCGGCACCGTTGAGGCTGGATCCGGTGCAAAGGCCAGCATCCGCAACAAAGTCATTTCAAATCCGCTGCGTTCATCCGGAGCGTAGACCAGATCGCGAGAACCCAACAACGCAATCTGGTAGTAAAGCTGCAACTCTTCAGGTGTAAACGGTGCTGAGGCTGCTGGACCTTCTATCGCGCCACGCACGGCCAGATCATGCAAAGCTTCAAGTAAACCTTTTAAAACGTCGGAAAAATCAGTGCTCCTCTCTGCGAGGTCAGCACTCAGCGCCATGACCTCTGCAGGCGCACCGCCGGCAATTGCTGCTAGCAGCTTGGTCACAGCGTCGCGCCCTACCACGCCTAACATGTCGCTTACATCGCGGGATTTCAGCGAGCCCTGACCGTAAGCGATGGCTTGATCGGTTAAGCTGAGCGCATCTCGCATACTGCCCGCGGCACTGCGAGCAATGATATCTAAAGCTTCTTTTTCAAAGCTCACGGCTTCAGACGCAAGCACACCCTGCAGATAATCTGCTATGGCGTCTCGAGACAGATTTTTCAATTGAAATTGAAGACAGCGAGAAAGCACCGTTACCGGCACCTTCTTGGGATCAGTTGTAGCGAGCAGAAATTTGACGTGCTCTGGCGGCTCTTCGAGTGTCTTCAGCAGCGCATTAA
>CBDUMB010000491.1:0-2945 GCA_965368205.1 uncultured Pseudomonadaceae bacterium
TGTGGTCCGGTTTCGACCCATCATGCTGACATCGGTCACCACCTTTGTTGGGCTGATACCATTGATGGCTACCTCAACACCCGCAACTGCACCGTTTAAACCGATGGCGGTTTCTCTGGCCTGGGGCGTTCTGTTTGCCACGTTCATCACCTTGTTACTGGTGCCCTGCCTGTACCTGATGGTGGAAGACTGGTTACATCAGATAGAGCGGTTCAAAGCCTGGTTTGGTCGTAAACCCGCACCGGTACGGCAGGATTCATACGCACAACCAGGCTCTGGCGGTTGACATAAGCCTTTGTGTCGACTGCTGCGTCCCGCGCAGCTAAGCTGCGCGAACGCGCGCCATGGACGACCATCATTCAGAATTTCCCTACTACCCGTGCCGGCTGGCACCAGCGCATCTGGCAGCTGACCTGGCCGGTCATCCTCGCCAACATCACTATCCCACTGGTAGGACTGGTGGACGTTGCCGTAATGGGGCGATTTCCCGAACCTAAATTCATTGCCGCGGTGACGCTGGGCGCCACGCTATTCAGCGCGGTGTACTGGTTGTTTGGTTTCCTGCGCATGAGTACCACAGGCCTTACCGCCCAGTCGTATGGCGGCGGCAACATCAACGAAGTGCTCGCTGTATGTCTGCGCGCCGGTGCAGTTGCGTTAGCAATCGGTGCAGCCATCGTAATACTGCAGATGCCTTTGAAGCTGCTGCTCTTCCAGCTGTTCAATGCCTCTGCAGAAGTTACAGAGCTTGCCGCCACTTACTATGAAATCAGAATCTACGGCGCACCTGGCCTGCTTCTGTATCTGGTTGCGCTGGGCACCTTGTTCGGCTTGCAACGCATGCGCGATACGCTGTGGTTGAGCATTGGCTTCAATCTGTCGAACATTATTCTCAATGCAGTACTGGTGCTGGTCTTGAATTACGGGGTTGCGGGTGTGGCCCTGGGCACCGTTATCAGCGAATGGTTCGCCGCCGTCGCCGGCATCGGGTTTGTTTACCGGGCGCTGCAGACCAGTGGCTGGCAGGGTCAGTGGCCCGCACACATCTGGATCGGTGACGCTGTACGCGCATTATTTCATATCGGATCGAACCTGATTTTGCGGACGTTTTTTGTGCAACTGCCTTTTTTTGTCGGCACCGTTATGGCGACAAGCCTGGGGGACGTCACGCTGGCTGCACACGGTGTGCTTATGCAGCTGTTTTTTGTCATGACATACGGTCTTGATGGCTTTGCGCACACGGCGGAAACCCTTGCGGGTTATGCCTATGGCGGACGCGCACCTGACAACCTGCGCCGCACAACACGATTCTGCGCGTTCTGGGCGGTTGTCGTCGCTGTCGCCACAGGCTTGATGTTCTGGATCTTCGGCGAGCCTCTTATCTCGCTGCTGACCACTTCAGTCCCCGTGCAGGAAACCGCGGCGGCGTATTTACCCTGGTTGATCATCAGTCCATTGCTGTGTGTCTGGGCTTTTCTTTTCGACGGTATCTTCATCGGCACCACCCACATCGTTGAAATGCGCAACGCGATGATCCTGTCAGCCCTGATCTGGGCAATCAGCCTGATCGGCTTCTTTCACCTGTGGGCATACCACGCGGTCTGGCTTGGCATGAGTGTCTTTATGATCACCCGCAGTATACTGCTGGCGCTGTACTACCCGCGTATTGAACAGGCGGCAGCGCAGTAAATATTTCTGCTTAAGGGGAAAAGCAATGGCACGATCTACAAAAAACAAACGGTTGCGCGTGGGGTTCATCGGCGCCGGGGACATCGCTGAATTACAAATGACCAAGTTCGCCAGTCGTGCGGACGTCGAGCTGGTGGCATTCACCGACCTGAACGAGAAAAGCCTCGCAAAAAGACTGGCCATCTACCCGGATGCTGCGGTCTACACCGACTATAAGCAGATGCTTAAACAGCAGACATTGGATGCGGTAAGTGTCTGCACACCTAACCGCTTTCATGCTGAACCGACCATTGCCGCTCTCAAAGCCGGTTGTCATGTGCTGTGCGAAAAACCCCTGGCGATGACAATTACGGAAGGCCGGCGTATGGCCAAAGCTGCCAAACAAGCCAACAAACAGCTGGTGGTTGCGTTTCAATACCGCCTTGATCCACGCACTCAGTATCTGCGACGCGCCTTTGATGAAGGCGCGTTTGGCGAGGTGTTGTTCGGACGCGTACAGGCCATGCGCCGCCGCGGCATCCCCAACTGGGGTGTGTTTGGTCAGAAAGCGCTCTCCGGCGGTGGTCCGATTATCGATATCGGTGTCCACGTTCTTGAAATGGCCCACTACACCATGGGCAGTCCACAACCTGTCAGCGCCAGCGCCGACATGTTCACCTATCTTGGTAATCAACCATCAGACGCCATTGCAAGCCCGATGGCAGGGTGGGATTACAAAACCTACGATGTCGAAGACCTGGCTGTGGGTCGAATCCGATTTGCAAATGGCGCAGTACTGCACATCGAGTGTGCATTTGCCGCCCATATCGGTGAGCGCAGTCTGATGAATTTTCAGCTCATGGGCAGCAAAGGTGGGGCCACCTGGGATCCAACGGTGATTCACACGGATGAAGCGGGTCATATGGTCGACAAAACACCCGCATGGCTGGCGGATACCTCATTCAAAGCAGTGTTTAATCGCAAAATCGACAGCTTTGTCGAACAGATTCTCTACAAAGGACCCTGTGCGGCTCCGATAGAGGATGCCCTGATGGTGCAATCGATGCTGAATGCCCTTTACGACTCAGCACGCAAAGATGGCAAAGAAGTCCCCATCCGGATATAAAGTGGCCCAGTCAGCGGTTCAGCGCTTGTTCAGACTGTCGATGTTGAACTGCTTTCAAACCAAAACTGATCTGGGCTGAACCAATGTTATTCCTGCGCACACCACACCTGATTGTACTGTTGAGCGCGGTCCTGCTTGCTGCAGGCTGCGC
>CBDUMB010000492.1:0-2931 GCA_965368205.1 uncultured Pseudomonadaceae bacterium
CTTCCCGAATATCGCTGGTCAGGTGAAAAATTGCCGCAGGGGTGTTGTCCACAGACAGGTAAACAAGTTTGTTTGCTGAACTCGGGTGGGGGATAAAACCACAGAACTCGGCGCTGCCGATACGCACCTGGCGTCCATCGAGTTCGCCAGATACACCGTGTCCGGTAGTGATAAGAATGTCTCTGGTGGGTACAACAGTGTTTCTCTTGAAGGCTTGAGCAAGCGGGTGAGAGGAGTGGGCCTGTAACCCGGCCGCCCAGTCGAGACAATCATTCTGATCAAAACTACCCAGTACTTCGACCCGCTCAATTCTAGGTCGCGGATGGGTCAGCGTGCCGGTCTTATCGAAAAATACTTGTGTCAGGGAACGTGTGATCTCCAGAGCGCGGCTGTTCTTAACCACAACGCCACCCTGTCGCAGACGCGTGAGCGCGGCGGTCAGCGCGGCGGGTGTTGCCAGCGAAAGCGCACAAGGGCAGCTCACGACCAGCACCGCCAGTGCTGCAGAAAGCGCTTGTTCAGGCGAGATCTGCAACCATACCCAGTAAGTTGTTGCCGCGATCGCGAGGATGGTTGGTATGAAAATACGTGCGACGCGATCAGCTATCGATGCCAGAGAATGTTTGGCTTCGAGTGCGGTCTGTGCAAGCTGGTCAATCTCCGCTGCGCGGGAATGGGCCAGGTCGGCGGTGACATTGAGTTGGAATGCGGCGCCGCGATTGAGAGTGCCGGCGTAAATCACATCACCGGTATTTTTATCCTGCCAGTCACTCTCACCTGTTAACAGAGCTTCTTCAAGTTTGGCGTGAGCGCTTACCAGGGTGCCATCGACGGGCACGTGTGCGCCTTCTTCTATCCAGAGCTGATCACCCGCTGAAACCTGTATCAGAGCAGTTGCAACATATTGTCCATCAACGATACGTAATGCTGTACGAGGCATATTAGCGAGCAGGCTGTCAGCTACACCAAGTCGTTGGCGAAGACGCTGCTCAAGGTAACGTGCGCCCAGCATCAGGAAAGTGAACATCACCACCGAGTCATAGTACACCTCACCACGGCCTTCGAGTGTGTGCCAGAGGCTGACCGAAAATGCGATCGTCACCGCTAGAGCGATGGGTGCGTCCATGTTCAGACCGTGCCGGATTGAGGTCAGTGCACTTCTGAAGAAAGGCACTGCTGAATAGACAACTACCGGTATACAGAAAATCAGCGCGGTGAATTCCAGCAGGCGGCGTATGCCTTCTTCCATGCCCTGGAACATCCCGGCGTATAAAGCGCCCTGAACCATCATGACCTGCATCATGCCAAGTCCAGCTACGCCAAGGCGTTTGAGGAGCGTATGACTTTCGTTCCATACCATGGATGAATCGCCGGCAAGCTGCGGATGAAAGCCAGCCAGTTCTATCTGTTCGATTAAAGTAGCGCTCGGCAGAGTGTCAGCGTGGGTGACAAATACCTGACGTCTAACCGGGTTAAACTGTAGGTTCTCAATGTCGCGAAGGTGCGCAAGCGCGTTGCTGATCTTGTTACTGCAAGCGGCACAATGCATGTCGGCAACACTGATCGTAGTTACGGTCATGGCGCAGAGCTATCCGATGATGTGTTACCGACAGCGTTCTCATCGACTGTTTCGTTTTCAGTCGAAGAGCGCCAACTTGTTTTTGACATCGGTGCCTGGTCGTCCAGAACGCTTTGATCGTTTGAGGTGAATGCAAAGTAGAACATAACGCCACCGAAGCAGACGCTGGCCAGTGGAATACAGATGACCAAAGCGATCATGAGGCGTTTCATCGTGCGCCTCCAGCGTTCATCGGACCTAAGAAGGTGGTCTTTTCGGTAATGCAGTTTTCATTGGATCCCTGACAAACCCTGATTTCAACTGGCGTGCTGCCGGGTTGGGGTGAATCAGCCAGCAGGCGAAGGGTCAAATTCTCAATTTCGCCAGCATGGACCATGGTCTCGTAATCACGATCCAGTCTTACCCAGTCGGGCTTAACAAGTTCGAGCGTGTAACGGCTGTCTTGTTGTGACTTGTTCATGATCTTTAGCTGATAGTCGTTGCTGATGCTGCCGCCGGCCTGGGTTTGGAACAGTTGCCCACGCTCACGCAAGATGTCGAAGGCAAATGTTTCGCGGTCGAATACCATCACAACAAAGGCACTTATCAGTGCCAGGCAGACTACGGCGTAGCCCACTGTACGTCCGCGTAGCCAGTGAGTTTTTTGGCCCGCCAGCTCATGTTCGGTGGTGTAGCGTATCAGCCCTGGGGCATAGTCCATTTTCTCCATCACCTGGGCGCAGGCATCTATGCAATGAGCACAGCCGATACATTCGTATTGCAGGCCGTCGCGAATATCGATGCCTGTTGGGCAGACCTGAACGCACAGTTGGCAATCAATACAATCGCCCAGTTGTTTCTGTTCTGTGTTGCGCTTGCGGGATCCCCGTGGTTCACCACGCGCGGCGTCGTACGAGACGATCAGAGTGTCTTTGTCGAACATTGCTGATTGAAAACGCGCGTACGGGCACATGTACAGGCAGACCTGTTCACGCAGCCAGCCAGCATTAATGTAGGTGGCGCAGGTAAAAAACAGAATCCAGAGCGCCGCCCAGCCGCCGACTTCAAACTGCGCTATAGAAAGGGTCAGCTCTCGAATCGGCGTAAAATACCCGACAAAGGTCAGACCTGTGAGAAATGCCCAACCCAGCCAGAGCGTATGTTTAGCAGCGCGTCGTCGTAGCTTGTTCCAGGACATGGGTGCTTTTTCAAGGCGAATACGCTGATGGCGAGCACCTTCGGTGATTTGTTCCACCCACATGAAAATGGCGGTCCATACAGTTTGTGGACAGGTGTAGCCGCACCATATTCGCCCAACGATTGTGGTGACGGTGAACAGGCCGAAGGCGGCAATCATCAGGATCCAGCCAAGT
>CBDUMB010000493.1:0-2920 GCA_965368205.1 uncultured Pseudomonadaceae bacterium
TTGCTGTCATCCACTATCGCAAGCTGCCTCCTATCATCGATGCGCGAACCGCTCTGGCGCAGAAATCATTTATCCTGCCAAGCAAGGAAGCTACCGTTGGCAACCCTGTTAAAGCGTTTGCTGAAGCGCCACACCAGCTTACCGGCAGCACCAGCGTTGGCGGCCAGGACCAGTTCTACCTGGAGGGCCAGATTGCCATGGCCATTCCAGGTGAAGACAACAATATGCTGGTGTACTGCTCGACTCAGCACCCCTCTGAAATTCAACATGTTGTTGCACAGATTCTGAACAGAAATTCCAACGACGTTATGGTTGAATGCCGACGCATGGGCGGCGGGTTTGGTGGCAAAGAAAGCCAGCCGGCATTACTTGCAGGTATCGCCGCGCTGGCTGCGCAGAAAAACGGACGGCCGGCAAAGCTTAGATTCGATCGCGACATGGATATGATTGTCACAGGCAAGCGCCACGACTTCGATATTGACTATGCGGTAGGGTATTCAAACAGCGGGGAAATCAGCAGCCTGGATCTGAGCCTTGCATCGCGCTGCGGCATGTCTGCAGACTTGTCAGGCGCAATCAATGACAGGGCCATGTTTCATTGTGATAACGCCTACTATCTGGCCAACGCGCACATCACGTCTCATCGCTGTAAAACAAATACCGTCTCCAACACTGCTTTTCGCGGCTTTGGCGGTCCACAAGGCATGTTTGCGATCGAGTATGTCATAGACGATATCAGTCGCGCATTGAGTCTGGATCCATTAGACGTACGGAGAACCAATTTTTACGGCGTTAATGAGCGGAATGTCACCCCTTATAAACAGGTTATCGAAGACAACATCATCCACCAGATTT
Organism: uncultured Pseudomonadaceae bacterium; assembly: GCA_965368205.1. GTDB lineage: Bacteria > Pseudomonadota > Gammaproteobacteria > Pseudomonadales > Azotimanducaceae > UBA4421. Next base: position 856 of record CBDUMB010000493.1, read on the forward strand.
TCGACACGCTGGAAAGCAGCTCAGATTATCGAGCCCGTCGTGCCGAGATCAAAACATTCAATGATGAAAACACCCTGCTGAAACGTGGCATCGCCATGACGCCGGTGAAATTTGGCATCTCATTTACCACCACCCATCTCAATCAGGCAGGTGCCCTGATTCACATTTACAGCGATGGCACGGTGTATCTGAACCATGGTGGCACTGAAATGGGACAAGGTTTGTTTACCAAGGTGGCACAGGTCGTCGCCCACGAATTTCAGATCGACCTGGAAAGAATAAAAATCTCAGCCACCGATACAGCAAAGGTGCCCAATACTTCTGCCACCGCAGCCTCCAGTGGTTCAGACCTGAACGGGCAGGCCGCAGCCGACGCCGCGCGGAAAATAAAAAAACGACTGGTCAGGTTTGCAGCAGAGCACTTCAACACAGATCCCGCATCCGTTGAGTTTAAAAACAATCACGTTAAGGCGGGACAACACCGGCTGACTTTCAGCGAGCTGATTAAACTCGCTTATGAAGCGCGCACGTCTTTATCTGCTACCGGATTTTATGCAACGCCAGATATCCACTTCGATCAGGAACAGTTCGCCGGTAATCCTTTTTATTATTTTGCCTATGGTGCTGCGGTGTCCGAGGTTGTGGTGGATACCCTGACGGGCGAGAACCGCCTGTTGCGAGCTGACATTCTGCATGATTGCGGCAAATCTCTTAATCCCGCAATCGATCTCGGTCAGATCGAAGGTGGCTTTATCCAGGGTGTTGGCTGGCTGACAACCGAAGAACTGCACTGGGATGCAGAAGGTGTTTTAAAAACCCACGCACCATCAACCTATAAAATTCCAACCATTGCAGATGCACCTGTTGATTTCAGAGTGAACATCCTTGAATCAGCGGCCAACCATAAACAGACCATCTATCGCTCCAAGGCAGTTGGTGAACCGCCGCTGATGCTGGCGCTGTCTACTTTCTTTGCCCTGCGCGATGCAATCGCAACACCCAATAACCCGCGTCCGCCACTCACCGCACCCGCAACTCCGGAAGCTGTTCTTAAAGCTTCGCTGGCGGAGACAACGTTTTGATCGGGTGGCTGCAACAACTCAGCGAGCTACAGGCAACACTGTCTCCCCAACAACGCGGAGTGATGATCACGGTCGCCCGGGTACGTGGCTCTGCGCCACGGGAAGTGGGTGCCAGGATGTGGGTCACAACAGATACCACCAGAGGTACCATTGGCGGCGGTGAACTGGAGTACCAATGCCAGGCCATCAGTAACCAGTTACTCGAAGGCAATAGTGGCGATGCAGCCTTTGTGCGGAACTTTCCACTCGGCAGTAACTGCGGTCAATGCTGCGGCGGTGTTGTCGACATCTTGTTTGAAACTTTCAGAGCAGCACCAACCACCTGGCAGCAGCAGGTGACTGAAACACTGGCACAGGGAAGAAGCGGCTATCTGACAACCGACCTTGCCGATGAGCCAGGCAAGAAGGCATTCAGTGCACATCATCCTGCCATCGGTAAAACCACAATGGTTGAACACATCCAACCTGCAACGGCTGCGATTGCAATTTTTGGTACCGGACATGTAGGTACTGCGCTGGTTAACATCCTGACCCAGACGAATTATCAGGTGATCTGTATCGACAATCGTCCGCAGCAATTACCGCTTGATGCGGCTGCAAACATTCACTCAACGTATCAGAAACAACCAGCCTCTTATGTCAGCAGGCTCGCAGCAAAAACCGCTTGCGTAGTGATGACCCATAACCACGCCCTGGATTTTGATATTTGTGCCTCAATGCTTAGACGGGACGACTTGTGCTTTTACGGCCTGATTGGCTCACAGTCTAAGCGGCAGCGTTTTCAACGCCTGTTCAGACAGGCGGGGTTAGACGAAGTGCAGAGTAAGCGCCTGACCTGCCCTGTTGGTGACACCACGGTCACGAGTAAACGTCCTGGCGAAATAGCCATCACCATCGCCGCACAACTATTGCGTCATCTTGAGATCGCTGCACAAACAAACCAAACGGATACAATACATGCTGCCGTACATCGTTGATTGGCT
>CBDUMB010000494.1:0-2919 GCA_965368205.1 uncultured Pseudomonadaceae bacterium
GACTGGACCCGTCCCCAGGTGCCGGCTTTTATGGAGATAATGGTGACCCAGCCTTCCGGGGTGCGCCTGGCATTTTCAACTGATGCAACCCACATCGAACTGGATGTCTGTCTGACCCGCATCCAGATGGCCAGCCGTACACCGCGCACCGCTGTATTTGATCTGATCTGCGACGGCAATCTGCAGCAATCGTGTGCCGAAGACAGTGGACATGTGCTGCAGGTTGATTTGCGCAAACCCACACAACCCACGTTTGTGGCCGGCGAGCCGGGCACTGTGGTATTCGAACATTTGCCGGCGGGCATGAAGCAGTGTGAGATCTGGTTGCCCACCAGTGCTCAGGTCGCCTTACGACAACTGCGCTTCAACGAGATGGCCACCGTCGAAACAGCCAGCGGCGAAGAGAAAAAACGACGATGGGTTCACCATGGCAGCTCTATCAGCCACTGTGCAGAGGCTGCCAGCCCGTATCTGAGCTGGCCTGCGATTGCCGCAGCACGAAGCAATCTAGACCTCCTTAATCTGGGTCTGGGTGGCAACTGTCAGCTCGATCAGTTTGTTGCGCGCACCATACGCGATGAGCCTGCGGACCTAATCAGCTTAAAACTCGGCATCAACATCATTAACATGGACTCCATGCGTGAACGTACGTTTACGCCAGCGGTACATGGCTTTCTGGACACCATCCGGGAAGGCAAACCAGACACCCCGATCCTCATTGTTTCACCCATATACTGCCCCAGCGCCGAAACCGAGCCGGGACCGACCTTGCCCGACGCAGAGGGCAAATTTATTACCTTCCCGCGGCCAGCAGAAATCAGCGCCGGCGCGCTGACGTTAACCTGGGTCAGGAAAATTCTCTCTAAGGTCGTCGCCCAGCGACGGGCTGCTGGTGATACAAACCTGCACTACCTGGATGGTTTACAACTGTTCGGGCCTGAGGATGCCGGCGATCTACCGGACGACTTACATCCAAACGCAGAGGGTTACATCCGCATGGGAGAACGTTTTGCACAGTTGGCATTTGGTCCTGACGGACCACTGGCTGACGCTTGAGCCGAGTATTTTCAAGGAGATAGAACATGCAGCGCTGGCCAAAAAAATTCCTGCAGGCATACAGTAAGCGACACCGCTACGACAGCGTTTCAGCGGCGTTCGATGACCTGAGCATTGCTGATGCTTACGATATTCAGCGTCAATATGTCGCGTTACGCGGTGAACCGATTACCGGTTACAAGGCTGCGCTGACAGCCTCCGCAGGCCAAGCGGCCATGGGTATCGATCATCCAGTGGTTGGTGTACTGCTGGCAAGCGGCGCTTTCCCCGCCGACAAGCCTGTTGAGGCGCAGCAACAGATTTTACTTGAAACAGAAATTGCCTTTGTCACCGCTGCGAACATCAGCGCCCCTGTCACCGCTGACACGGTTATGGACTTGATGGACAGTTGCCAGGGAGTTGTTGAACTGGCTTCACCTAATCTTGCCAACCCACCCAACGGTCTGGATCTGATTGCCACCAATTCTGCTTCGTTTGGTTATATCGAAGGGCAGCGCCAGGATATACCGGACAGCCACACCCTTGACGCGTTAGCAGTCAGTCTGGAAAAAGACGGTGAGGTTATGATGTCTGGTACCGCAGGGGAAGTGATGGGTGGTCAGGTCGAGGCTTTGTGCTGGCTCATCAACCAGACCCTTGAACTGGGATATACCATTGAAGCCGGTCATCTGCTGTTGACCGGCTCCATCGGCGGTATTTTACCCGGTCAGCCGGGCAGCTATTGCGCGCGTTACGAAGAATTGGGGCAGATTCATTTCAGCCTGCCTGCCACACCTTAATCAATTCGTCGTAAGGCACAGTTTCACCCTGGGGTTTTTCGTCCGCCAGCGCAGGCTTTGGCGCGCCAGGTTGCTGCAGCCAGTATTCAGGATCCTGAGGTTCGTTTAAGCGCGGCCCACACTCACCCAGCACACCGTGCCGCTCCAGCCGAGCCAGGACAGCATCCTGCTGTTCCGCCAGGCTGTCCATTGCGGTTTGTGCCGTAACCTCACCGCTGACTGCGTTGGCTACGTTCGCCCACCAAAGCTGTGCAAGCTTGGGGTAATCGGGCACGTTGGTGCCGGTTGGTGTCCACAAAGTTCTTGCTGGACTGCGATAAAATTCAACCAGGCCACCCAGTTGCGGCGCCATGTCCGTCATCGCCTGGCTGTTCAGATCTGAATTACGAATAGGCGTTAAGCCCACCAGGGTTTTCTTCAAAGACACAGACTTTGATGTAACAAACTGCGCGTATAACCAGGCAGCTTTGCGGCGTTCCAGAGGGGTACTCTTCATCAACGTCCACGCGCCGGTATCCTGATAGCCCAGCTTCATGCCTTCTGACCAGTAAGGTCCATGGGGTGAAGGTGCCATACGCCACTTCGGCGTGCCGTCCGCATTGACCACCGCAAGGTCGGGTTTAATCATGTCCGCGGTAAAAGTTGTGTACCAGAAGATCTGCTGGGCGATCTGTCCCTGGGCGGGCACAGGACCCGCTTCAGAGAACGTCATGCCGCCGGCTTCCGGAGGCGCAAATCTTTTCAACCAGTCGATGTATTTCTGCAGCGCATAAACTGCTGCGGGACTGTTCGCCGCACCACCACGACTGACAGAAGAACCCACGGGGCGACAATCTTCGACGCGAATGCCCCATTCATCTACTGGCAGACCATTTGGAATACCGGGGTCCCCAGCGCCCGCCATAGACAGCCAGGCATCGGTAAAACGCCACCCCAGAGAAGGGTCCTTTTTGCCGTAGTCCATGTGTCCATAGACCCGCTGGCCATCAATCTCGCGCACATGTTCAGAGAAGAACTCGGCGATATCCTGATAGGCACTCCAGTTCACCGGCACACCCAGGGGGTACCCGTAACGTGATTCAAA
>CBDUMB010000495.1:0-2916 GCA_965368205.1 uncultured Pseudomonadaceae bacterium
GAGCTGCTTCTTTATCTGTCTTGGCAACTCGCGCCAGCTGACTTTTCCGTCAATGTTCTGATCCAGAAAACCAACATACTGGTTGGTGCGCGCCATCATTTTGTCGTGTATAGGCGCTTCGGTGCTTTCATCTACCCATGTATAACTGAACGCCCCGTATAACATTTCATCCCAGGATTGCAGGCCCCATGGGACTTCGCGGCTGGCGTCGGGGTTGGCTGGATTAGCTGCGGAGTTGTCATACCAGGTGGTGTGCACTAAACGTGTGCCGGCTTCGATGTGTTTTGGTACCACAAACTCATAAGTCCGCTGCCAGTTAAAATCATAGTTGGGGACGTTGAGGATAATCTCTTTTTCGCCATCAGGTTTCCACAATTCAAATCGTGACGCCACCCCTCGATAGTGAGCATGGGGTACCAGGTTGTGCAGTGTGGCCGGTTTATCAAAAGCGTAGTAAGCGACCTCTGTGTGGCGTGCTGTGTTGGGCGGTATTTTGATCATGGGGTTAACCACAACATCCTGACGGAAATAGTTTTCCGGCACCTCTCGGTGCAGATATAAACCAATTTTTGATTTATCGACGACCTCCCTGCCGATCGGGGTGTAATGCATCTGGAACAGAAATTCGCCGCCTGGTGGTATGTAAACGCCGGTACCTTCAGGGAATTCATGCGACTCGTTGCCAGGTGCGTAACCAATCAGATAGTTGTCGAAAACCCCGCTGGTGCGCCGCAGGTCTGTGGTGTCGCCGTCCTGGGTGCCGGCAAGAATGTGATGGACCACTTCGCGTTCGCCGGGGACCACTGTGGCGGCTTTTACCCACACGCCGGTATCCAGGGGATTTTTCACCGTAGGAAACTGGTAGTCGACCTCGCCACTGACGGGCACGGTATAGGCGGGAATGTCGAGGATGAGGTCGGGCTCTCCTAAAGGCCAATCCACCTGATCGATGGTGTTAGTTGCCAGCGGGTCAATGCCGCTACCTCTGGGTGCGCCCGCTTCAATCCAATGGATCAGCTGCTGAGTTTCTTCGGTGGTCAGAGAAATATCGTTTTTCCACTGCCCAATGTGCGGGTCCGCGTGCCAGGGCGGCATCCGTTTGGTGCGGACAACTTCGCGAATCATTGGTGCAAACCCCTGAATCATCGTGTAGCTGTTCATCGGCCAGGGGCCTAAACCACCTTCGGTATGGCAGACCACACATTTCTGTTGCAGCAGTGGGGCGATGGTATTGGTGTAGCTGATTTGTTGAGTTTGTGTTTGTCGGGGATAGGAAATCTCGCATCCTTCAACCGATCTGTTTTTGCCGGCCGGTGATTGACCTGCAATCAATGCTGCAATTGTTTCCGATGTTTCTCCTGCAGAAGTTATGGGGCCACGATAAGTTATCTGCCAGGTGCGCGGGTCGAGAACAAAAACTTCACCTGCTTGTTGGGCTTTTAGTGATTCGCTGATGAGTAGGGTGTCGTCCTGCAGAATGGGCAAATCGATACCCGCAGCCTCAGCCTGTTGTGCAAGTTGTTTGCGGTCCATGCTGGCGTCGCTGTTCAGCAGCCAGAATGTGGCCTGGCCATCATATTTTTGCTTCAGCGCCTGGAAAGCCGGGATGGCATCTGTCACCGCTTTGCAACTTTGCGCATAGGTCATAATGACCACTGCGGGTGAGCTGCGATGATAGAACAGTTCGTGGGCATCACCTCGCTGATCGAGCAGTACAAAATTATCGACTTGCAGCGCATGGCTGAAGCTTGAAATTGCGATGGTTGCTGTCAGCAGAATTAATCTAAGCATGTGGTTCTCTCAGAAGCGCGCGTGGATATCCAGGAATTCGAAAATTGCGACGTAAGCATCTTTATATTGCTTGTCAGTGAAGCCGCTGTGATTGCCGCCAGTTAATGTCTGCAGCGAATTAGGCGTAGTCAGGCTGGCGTGCAAAGACTCGGCCTGATCGAAAGGTACCACAGTATCTTTGTCGCCATGAATGGTAATGATAGGCGGGGCATTGTCAGAAATCAGGTACATAGGCGAATAAGCGGCCGAAACCTCGGCTATTTTGGCGGCTGAGCCTGCCCAGCTACGCGCATAGTTTTGCTCAGGGCGGGTCTGGTTGAGGTACTCGTCAACCATTTCGATATCCGTTATGCCAAACCAGTTTACTACCGCGGCAGGTTTGCGTTTGCTCTGACAAGGGTGTTTGCCCGTGCTGTTGAGTAAACCCACAACCAATGCCAGATGCCCACCGGCGCTTGCGCCGGAAACAACTATCGGCGCATCTGTATTACCTGCTTGTTCGAGTTGAGTGACTATAGTCTTGTACGCACACATCACATCGTCAACGGCTTGAGGCGCAGTTCCCTGACCCTGGCGATAGTTAAGGTTGTAAACGTTCCAACCTTTCTGCAGGTAGGGTATCAGCTGTGAGGTTTCACTGGCTTTGTCCCCAGCAACCCAGCCGCCGCCATGAATCCATACAAGTGTCGGGCGCGGCTTTGGATCTTTTGCAAAATAATTTGGTTCGCCAGTGCGGCTGCCGTGCAGGAATACATCCATTTTCTGTTGCGGGTCTTCACCGTAGGAGACATCGACCCGCTTAACTAAACCGTGTGCCCAGAATTGTTCGGCAAGGTTGGGTAATGCAGCAAGAAAGGTCGCGCTCAACAAAATGGTTTGCACAAATAGTTTAAGCATCTGAGTTCTCCCGTATGGATTTCATTAACAGAGTGCCGCCAGCAACGGCGATGGGGGCCACCAGAAAATTGGCCAGCGGCACGGCCATGGCCAGAGTCACGCAGGCGCCAAAGCCAAGCGCTTTGCTTTTGTTGCCCTGCAAAGTAGCCAGGGTATCTTCAAAAGGTTTTTGCCGGTTCTCATTAGTGTAGTCGCAGAACTGCACCGCCATCAGCCAGGCACCAAAAG
>CBDUMB010000496.1:0-2904 GCA_965368205.1 uncultured Pseudomonadaceae bacterium
TTGGTGGCATGGGTCTGGAAGGTGCGGTAAAACTCGGTTATCGCAAAGAGCTGCAGGCCATTGAAGACCCTGCAGAGCGCACGGCAACCTACGACAAAATGGTGGCCAACATGTATGAGCGCGGTAAGGCGGTGAACATGGCGTCCCACTTTGAGCTGGACGATGTCATTGACCCGGCAGAGAGTCGTACATGGATTGCCAGCGCGTTAAGTTCCGTGCCACCTAAGCCGCAGCGTGAAGGCAAGAAACGTCCGAACGTGGATACGTGGTAAGCCTCAGGGCTTATCGCGCTAACACCACTCACGGCTCCTTTGAGAGATTCTGTTTGTAGAAACAATAGCTAAAGCCTGCGGTCAGTACCAAGTAGCCAACAACGTTAAGCCACCCGCCGCAATCTCACTTTTCAGTTCGGGTGATTCAATACTGCAGAAAATAAAATCGATGGGTTTCTGAGCGTACAAAGCGTCGAGATCGTTAAAGAAAACGAATATCAAAAACTGGCCCGCTGTATACGCTAACAACCCAGCAAGAAAAATTTACTCATAGGGTTGCAGATCAAATTTTCTCATATGTGCTCTAACTGAAAGTTGTTGGTGATCAATCTACAGGAGCGATAGTCGCATTACCGGCCAACCTCAGGCGTTGATACTACTTTGATTTGATGTGACTCTTACGGCACGAGAATCTGAACTTGAGAGGGCCAAACATGAAAAAGACCATCATTTCGCTTATCGCTCTGGTCGCTGTGACGACCGCTTCTGCCAACCCTCCTGAGGGCGTGGCAACTGCGGCCACAAAGCAAGCAAACGCTGAATTTGCCGCGCGTTTGCCTATCTCAGATCAGACAGATTTTGAGAACGCGAACAAAGGCTTTCTGGCCAAAATCGAAAAAGCGATCCTTAACGAAGACGGCTCGGTTGCATGGGATCCAAACCAGTTTGAGTTCGTGAAGGGGAGCGCACCAGACACGGTAAACCCCTCTTTGTGGCGGCAGGGAAAGCTCAACAGTATCCACGGTCTGTTTGAAGTTGTGCCCGGCATCTATCAAATCCGCGGTTATGATCTGGCGCAAATGACCCTGATTGAAGGCAAGACCGGCTGGATCGTTGTCGATCCGTTGACCACACCGGCGCCGGCCAGGGCTGGGTTGGCTTTGGCAAACAAGGTGCTCGGTGAACGACCTGTCAAAGCAGTTCTATTCACGCACAGTCATGGTGATCATTATGGTGGTGCCAATGGGGTTGTCAGCGAACAGGATCTTGCCTCTCACAGCGTTCAGATCATCGCACCAGACAGCTTCGTTCGAGAATCGATCGGCGAGAGCATCGTAGCCGGAACGGCCATGAACCGCCGCGTGCAGTTTCAATTTGGCACATCGCTTCCAGCGGGGGAAACATCTCTTGTCGGAGGTGGTCTAGGCCAGGCCCTCTCGCGCGGTGCCATTGCGCTGATACCGCCGACCCGGAGCATCAGCAAGGATGGCGAAACGCTCACCATCGATGGCATAACCTTTGAGTTTATGGATGCTGGTGAAACCGAAGCGCCTGCAGAATTTGTCTTCTATCTGCCGCAGTTCAAGGCACTACACAGTGCCGAAGTTGTGACACGCACATTTCATAACGTCCTCACCCCCCGCGGTGCATTGGTTCGCGATACGCTCAAGTGGAGCAAAGTGATCGATACTATGTACGCAAGATATGGCGCAAAATCCGATGTCCTGCTCGCTTCTCATCATTGGCCGACCTGGGGCAGTGATAATGTTCAAGCCGCACTCAGAAACCAGCGCGGTCTCTATCGCTATGTCCATGACCAGACAATGCGACAGGCCAATCAGGGCGCGACCATGCACGAAATTGCGGAGAATATCGGTGAACCGGACTTTGCCAAAACAGATTTCGGGGTGCGCGATTATTACGGAACGTTGAACCACAACTCCAAGGCCGTGTATCAACGTTATTTCGGCTGGTGGGACAGCGTGCCCGCCAACTACCATCAGTTGCCACCGACCCAGGCTTCCATCAAATACGTGGCGGCCATGGGCGGGGCGGACAAGGCGCTGGCTGTTGGTGAAGCAGCCTTCAGTGAAGGCGACTACCGCTGGGCCGCGACAGTGTTCAACCATGTGGTTTTTGCAGATGCCGACAACGAGACCGCGCGCAAATGGCTGGCCTCAACTTACGAACAACTTGGTTTTCAGGCCGAAGCCGGAACATGGCGAAATATCTATCTGGTTGGTGCCAGGGAGCTTCGCGAAGGCAACGTCAACACAGCAACGCTTTCCAGCGGCAACGCAAAAGTGCTGAACAGTATACCGGCAGTTGATTTATTTGATTCTCTGGCGACGCGTTTCAATCCAGCAAAAATGCAGGGGGATGGCGGGATCATCCAGTTCAACTTCCCGGAACGTAACGAGGTTGTCAGTGTTGATTTGAATAAGAGTTACATGTTTCCCCGCGCCGGAGCCAATGCAGCGGCAAGTGGACAGGTCACGATCAGCCGAACCGATTTCACAAAACTGCTGACCCGCGAGGCGACGCCAAAAATGCTTGTTCAATCTGGGGCTATGGTGCTCGCGGACGATACTGGCCTAATGGCAACAATGTTCGAAGCGCTGGATCCCGTAAACCTTCAATTTAATATCGTCACGCCTTGAATGAACCTTGCGTTCAGTCCAGTCGTACCGGGTCCAGTTCAGTGCCTGGGGGGTAGTTGTCGGCGATCTGGTACATGCCGTCGAGAGTGATTTCCGCACGCAGAGTAATGGCATCATCAGGACTGCCCTCAACGACGTTCAGCTTGGCGATTGCGCAGCGGTCCTGGTTCAGTGGTGCTTCCAGTGCAGTCAGGACGAGGCCATCTGCACCAACCTCCAAACCTAACTCGGTGAGGGTGGCTTTGAGCATC
>CBDUMB010000497.1:0-2888 GCA_965368205.1 uncultured Pseudomonadaceae bacterium
TTGCTCGATTGACACTGATACCCCAGAATACCGCTTCTTTTTTTCCAAGAGCAAGTACAGGCCAGGCGTGAGTACCTCAAGCACAACACACCCATTTGTTATTCCGCGTATCTCAGGCATTGTGCACAACGCCCACCTCACCCTGCCTGGTAGCAAATCCATCGCCTTGCGCCAACTGGCCATGGCGGCGCTGGCTTCAGGCACAAGCGTGATCAAAGGTGTACCGGACTGTGATGATGCAGATGCCATGCTGGAATGTATTGCGGAACTTGGCGCGGCCGTATCCAGAGAAGACAGCCATATTCTTGTCACCGGCCCGATCGATCTGCACAAAGACATCTCTCTGAATGCGAGAATGAGTGGCGCATCAACCCGGCTGCTGATCGGCATAGCCGCCCTACGCAGCGGCCGTACCACCCTGGACGGCCACAGTTCGTTGAGAGTTCGCACAAACGCCCCCCTTTATGATGTTCTGCGCGAGCAAGGCTGCCAGGTAGAGTCTACAGGCGGTGGATTACCCGTGACCATTTCCGGTCCATTGCGGCCGAAGCCAGTGATACAAATTGATGCCAGTTTATCGAGTCAATATGTCACTGCACTGTTGTTATGTGCACCTTATTGCTCAACGAATACAGAAGATGGCGCCGAAAAACAGCAGATCCACATTACCGGGGATCTGGTGTCCCGACCCTATATCGACATCACGCTTAACGAAATGAAAAAACGTGGCGTGCATAGTCAATGGATCGACGCACAGACCCTGGAAGTCGCACGTGGAGCTTACCAGGCGGGTGAGATACAGATAGAAGGTGATGCAACCGCGGCAACTTACTTCGCTGCCCTGGCGACACTGCATGGGGGGAGCCTGACACTGGATAACCTGGGAGACAGCACAGTGCAGGGCGACTACCAGTTCTTTACCGTCATGGAGCAATTGGGCGCAGATGTTGTGCGCAACAAAAATCAAACACACATCACGGGCCCGACAACCCTGTCTGCAATAGATTCGATAGACATGACAACCATGCCGGACGCGGCGTTGACTCTTATCGCTATGGCGCCGCTACTTCCCGCAGCACTGACCATCAACGGTTTAAGCTCACTGCATCACAAAGAATGTGACCGCCTGGAATGTCCCGCCACAGAATTTGCCGACATGGGAATCAACGCGCAGACAACCGATGAGAGTATTTGTATTGAGCCGCTGGGCGAACAACCCATGCGTCCGCACACGTTAAGAACCTATCACGATCATCGTATGGCAATGGCGTTCTCGCTATTGGGCAGTGTCAGCGGCACGCTTGAGGTGGATGACAAGAACGTTGTTGCTAAAACTTACCCTCACTACTGGTCTGACTACATCGGCGTGACTGTACCGGCATAACCATCTATGCCTGAAAATACAGCCGCCAGCAGACTGTCGGCGAACTTATTCGGGCCTGGGTAACATCCAGACGAACACATAGCCTCCCAAGGCACCTGCAACACACTGTGACAGCAGACCCACAGTGGTACGGGTAACCGCCAGCGGATGTGTGCCGCCGGTTAACAGAGCACCCAGCGCATAGTCGACCACAAAAATACCTGCAAATCCGGCAAGCATATAGCCCAGCGTGCGCAGCTGTGGCACCCAACGCAGAACAATCGCGGTAAATCCAAACGCCAGTAAAAGTGCCACCGTAATAATGGGCAGATACAAGCTGGTCATGCCAATCAGGTCGTGACCCGCAGCGCCGACCCGGTCCATGAAACTCACCGGCAGCCCCATCTCAACAACGTTTGCCAGATTCAATTGAGTATAAGCGAGCACCGCAACCACATAAGTGGTCACAACAGCCAGAATAAAAGCTAGAACTAATTTCAATCTCATTCCTTAACCAAAGTCAGTAGCGCTTTGGGTCAATCTACACAACGGGTTACCATAGCATTATCGACGCCGTTTATAAGAATACAAATATGTTCACCGCCACCCCAGTGTCGCCCGCTGCGCAACGCAAGTATCAGCAAAAGAGCAGCCGCTGGCACAAGCTGTTACTGATCTGCCTGCTCGGCCACGCAGCAAGCACACAGGCCAACACGACCGAGTACCAACTGACCACCATTGCTGAAAATCTGAGCTTTCCCTGGAGCATTGCCTTTTTACCGGGCGGCGACCATCTGGTCACGGAACTGGACGGCAATCTGCTGCGTATTTCTGCAGATGGCAGCGCCAATACACCCATAGAAGGCGTGCCCGCAGTTTATCGCGCTGGGCAAGGTGGCCTTTTTGACGTCGTGCTGGATCCAGATTTTGCTGAAAATCAGAGACTGTATCTTTCTTATGCAGCCGGCGACGCCAAGCACAATGGCACAACCGTGGCCAGCGCACGGCTTGTTGGCAATCGCCTGGAAGAAACAGAAGTTCTTTTTTCCGCAACCCCCAGTAAATATGCCCCACTCCACTACGGCGGCCGCCTTGCCTGGTTACCCGATGACACCCTGCTTCTGACCACCGGTGACGGCTTCGACTTTCGCGAACAGGCTCAGAATCTGGATACACATTTTGGCAAAACCATACGCCTCTCTCGAGACGGTACGCCACCGGCTGACAATCCGTTCAGCAACGCCCCTTACGTCTGGAGCTACGGTCACCGCAATCCTCAGGGGCTTGCTGTGAGCAAAGCCGGTGTTGTCTTCCAACACGAACATGGCCCCCAGGGTGGTGATGAAGTGAATATTATTGAGCCGGGCAACAACTATGGCTGGCCTGCCATCACCTACGGCATGGACTACAACGGCGCCTATGTGTCTCCTTTCACCGAATTTGCAGGCATGCAACAACCCATCAAAGTATGGGTGCCTTCAATTGCACCTTCGGGCCTGATGATCTACGAAGGATCAATGTTTCC
>CBDUMB010000498.1:0-2878 GCA_965368205.1 uncultured Pseudomonadaceae bacterium
GGGCCACCGCCGCCCATGCCGCTAGTGCAATGGCTGGTGCGCTACTGCGACCTTCGGGTTCAAGAATAAGCTGGCCCCACTGCTGGTCGATTTCGCGACACTGCTGGGCCACCAGAAAACGGTGCTCTTCGTTACAGACCAGAATAGGTGCGCTGCTTGTGATGGCTGCTGCACGCAGGAGTGTGGCCTGCAGAAAGGATTGTTCGCCGAGTAGTTTCTGAAATTGTTTGGGGAAAAACGAGCGCGAGACGGGCCACAAACGACTACCAACACCGCCAGCCAGAACCACAGGGATAATATTGGGCGCTGAGTCCTGAGCCATCTGTATTCCTTAAACTATTGACTGAGCCTTGCTTTAACGAGGCCGCTTGCGCGCCCCATATCTGCCTGGCCTGCGGCTGCAGTTTTGACCGCCGCCATGACCTTACCCATATCCTGCATGCCGCTGGCACCAGATTCTGTAACCACCTTATCAACCAGAGCAGCCAGGTCCTCATCTGAGAGTTGCGCAGGCAGGAAAACCTGCACTACCCCAATTTCAAACGCTTCCTGCTCCGCCAGATCGTCACGACCGGCATCGGTAAACTGTTTGAGGGAATCCTGCCGCTGTTTCAACATCTTATTCAGGATGTTAAGCACGTCGGCGTCTGTGAGCTCGCGCCGCTCATCCACTTCAACGCGTTTGAGTTCAGAGTTCACCATGCGCAAAACCGCCAGGCGCTCTTTGTCCCGGGCTTTCATCGCTTCTTTAGTGGCATCACCGATGACACCTTTGAGTTCACTCATAGCAGCGTCTCACAAGGGCAATAAGGAGAGTATCAGATCATCGAAGGTGGAAGTCAGCACTGCCACCTGGATAGAGTACCGCCTGGAGGCGGAGGTCTATCGCCTAAAACGCGCGTTCGTACTTGCGCGCTTCGCGCTGCAGCTTCTTGGCGTGTCTTTTCACTGCAGCAGCCGCTTTGCGCTTGCGCACAGCAGTAGGCTTTTCGTAGAACTCACGACGGCGAACTTCCGATAAGACACCGGCTTTTTCACAAGAGCGTTTGAAACGGCGCAGCGCGACGTCAAAGGGTTCGTTTTCGCGGACTTTTACGTGAGGCATTTTGGCCCTGAGTTCTGTAAGGGGCGCGAATTCTACACGCTGGAATATTATCCGTCCATAGGCCGAATCCCGCTTTGTTTATAGCTGAATCACCCCGTACAGCAGCAGAGTGAGCCTTATGCTGGCTTGTATGGGTGCCATGAGTGCGGCATTCTCGGGAATGAGGGAGTTTTGTTATCGAAAGGGGGATCTATGAACATCACTATGCGTGCTGTGGTTATTTTATTTTCAATCTTAGCCTTGCCGGTGAGCGCCGGCGTGCTTACCGGCACAGTGGTGAACGATAAAGGCAAATCCATGGAGGGTGTGCTTGTCAGGGTGACAGACGACACCCTTGGCGTATCGGAATCGGTGTACACAAATCCACAAGGCCAGTTCACCCTGGCCACGCAATTACACGGCACTTTGAAGCTGCGCGCGCGCACGCCGTATTTCAAAGACACAAAAACGACGTTGGAACTGGCGCCGAATGGCACCAGCCAGGAAAACCTGGTGATGACACCAATGACAGACCCAGCCGAGATCTCTGACAGCTTACCCGCCGCCTACCACTTCGGCAGCCTGCCTTTCGAGTCTGGCGATGACAAAGACTTCAACCGCTATCAGTTTCAACGCGACTGCCTGTCCTGCCATCAAATGGGTAATCCTTTCACCCGTCAGGTGCGCACCGCCGAGTCCTGGTCAGGCACCATCGAGCGCATGCACCAGATGGTAGGCAATTTTGACGCTGTTCTGCGCGATCGACGCTCGGTGATACTGGCAAAAGGCTTCGATGGCAAACCTGTTTCGGTACGACCTGAATTTCCGCTCGACAAAACGCTGGCGCAGACCAAAATTTACGAATACATGCTCGATCGTGCGTTTGTACCTCATGACGCCATCATTCATCCCAACGGTTTGATCTACACCGTCGATCAGGGTCTCGATCACATCGTTGTAACCGACCCTGCAACCGGCCAGTCGGAGTATTTCCCCCAGGCCGATGGGCGGGCAATGGAATATCGAGAAGGTTATACCTCAGCCGAACAGGAAGTGATCGGTGAATTCAACCCTGGCTCCCGCCACGGTCCACATTCCCTCGACCTCGCTATTGATGGTAAGTACTACGTCACAAACGCCGGCAGCCGCAGCATCGGCGTGTTTGATCCCATAAAAAAGGCCTGGGAGCCTTCCCACGCCATTGCCGCCGAAACCGGTGCCGTCTATCCGCATACCATCCGGGCAGATAAAAAAGGCTACGTCTGGTTCACGCTGGCCGGTTCCGAGCATGTTGCGCGACTGGACATCAAATCCGGCAACTTTGATGTGATCGACCTGCCCCATGCCGTGTCTGGCGGTATCTCCGGCGGCACTCAGCCGTATGGCATCGACATTAATCCGGTGGACGACACCATGTGGTACAGCCGCCTGTTCGGCGACAAAATTGGTCACGTGAATCCCGACACGCTGGAGATCACAGAGTACGATTCACCGGTTCGCGGCCCCCGACGCATGCGTTTCGATGAAAATGGCATCCTCTGGGTCACCGGCTATTCTGAGGGTGAACTTGCACGGGTAGATGTGACCAAGGGCTTCGACAGCAAGGTCTATGAGATGCCCGAGTTTGCGGAAGGTTTTCGCCCTGCGCCTTACGCCCTGGGTGTGCATCCGGATACTCAGGATATCTGGATCAACGAGAACATGACGGACAGGATCTTCCGGTTTATTCCCGCCGAGGAGCGATTTGTCGTTTATCCGCTACCACTATCAGGATCCTATTCACGAGATATGACA
>CBDUMB010000499.1:0-2859 GCA_965368205.1 uncultured Pseudomonadaceae bacterium
AGTATCTTTTCAATGCGTCCACGAACACGGGTGGCGGTTTCTGCTTTTTCCAGCCAAATAGGTTCAAGAATACGAATGATGTGTGAGCGATCGATCTGATCCACGGATCGTTTACCAATCACTGGTTCTGCATACTCTTTTAGGGTATTGGTCCACTGTGTAGCGTGTTTGGTGTTCTTCCAGGTTGGTGTGTGTATCTGGATGTAGGCCTCGGATGCTTTTTGGAAGTTGAGCGTATGTGAGGCGTTCTTTGTTGATCGTTTTGCATCCAGTGGATCAACACCATGGAAGAGTTGCTTTTGTGCTTCAGCGGCAGACAGGCGCGCTTCAGCAAGCGATACAACGCGAATCGAACCCAATCCCATATTGTGTGCTATGCCACGTCGCATGTATCTAAACAACCATGACTTGAATACCTTTTCGCCACTTTTCCGTACTTGCAGGTAGAGGCCATTACCATCCGCATACGCGCCAGGTGTGGTAAGCGTGCGCACTTTTGTCACTGATAGTCTATTCATGCTACATACAAACCTACATACAAATTAATCAGAGAAAGGATGAAAGCAGAAGAGACGCTATACGTCAATGAAAATCGCATAACCCTTTGTTTTAATTGGTATTAACGAGTAAGTATGGGGTGGTATGAGAGGGTATGAAAAGGCGGTGTTGGCGGAAGAGGTAGGAGTCGAACCCACCAGGCACGTATTCGCACCTCAACGGCTTTGAAGGCCGCGCGCCCCACCGGAGACGATGCTCTTCCACAGACGATGGTATCAGAGTTCACCCAGCCACCACACTTCGATTCAGCCTAATAGTCGGCTTTCAGAACGATCCGTTCGTTACCTTGTCTGCGGGTAAAACCACGGCCATCAAAATATTCCAGCACTTCAATAGCAACGTTGCGTCCGATACCGGTTTTATCTCGAAATTCTTTCACTGAAAATGGCTTTGCTGCGGCAAGTTGACGTATTTGTTCAGCTACTGCCTGGAGCTGTCTGGGCAGATAGAAGCGATGTACGGCCACGTGCACCACATAACCTCGCTTGGCCAGCCCCTTCAGATCTTTCTCAATTTGCGTTTGCGGCGTGTCCGTTTGCTTGGCCAGATCCCCTGTAGAAGGCGGCTGCAGATGATCCAGCTTCTGCTCAAGCTTCGCCCAGGCTTGTTGCAAGTCCGCCGGCAGACTGGTCTCTTTATCAGGCAATCGGAAGAATCCACCCACATTCTCGATCACCTGGGCCTGTACCATGGCATTTAACAACCTTTGCCGCAGCAACCCGGGAATCTGCGTAAACGCATTTTCTTTTAACCCGGGAGAGCTGGCATATTCATTTTGATGCAGGGTGATCTGCTGCAGCAATTGCTGCTGGTAGTGTCCGAGCAGTTCTTTGGCCACGGCCATACCAGCAACTTTCAACACCTCGTGTGGGCTCAGCAGAGTGTCGACCTCGTCGGCTTGAAGATGCCAGACATCAATAAATTCTTTAAGGTCGACCGGTCCAATTTTCAACAGCTGTTCGAGACTCTGCTGGGCAGTGTGGAGAGCAAACGCCTGCAGCAGTTGCAGACGCTCAGGATTGCGGCGGCGCAGACTCGGTTGCGAACTGGCATAAACGACAGCGCCGCCACCCAGCGTCACATCTAAACTCTGATCCCGCACAACCAGCTGATCGCCGTGACGAACCGTTAGCGGCTCATCGCAGACAATCTCTACAATTTCGCTGCGACCAGGCGCAATTTTTCCAGGAGAAAGCAGGGCGATGCGACCGGTAACGTGAGTCGTGGCATTGTAGATGTGTACTGGCGTCCAATGGGCAACTGCACGCGGAAAAGTTCCGAGAACATTGAGTTTGATAGCGACTTCCCGCTGTGCGGGCATCGCGGCGCCGTCTAACCAGTGTCCTCTGGCGACATCCTGCAGGCCGATCCCACTGATATTCAGCGCGCAACGGTCTCCGCAGACGGCTTTCTCAGCGGGTTGATCCTGCGCATGGATCGATCGCACCCGCACCGTCTCGCCACTGGGGAAATGAAACAGAGTGTCATCGACACCTACAGTGCCGGCATGTACCGTGCCGGTGACAACCAAGCCGGCGCCTCTAATGCTGAAGGCACGATCAATAGCCATGCGAAAGGGCTTCTGATCAATCGTCTTGTCATATTCGGCAGCTTCGGACCGTAAGTGCGCCAACAATGGCTTTATACTCTGAGGATCTTCGGCGCTGGTTATGAACACCGGTGCCGACTCAAGAAATGTGTTCGCCACAAGCTCTGCAATTTCAGCCTGGCAGATTTCAATGCGCTCCGCATCGACCCGATCGCTCTTGGATATAGCAATCGCGCCGCTGCGCAACCCGATCAGCCGCAATATATCGAGATGTTCCCGGGTTTGCGGCATCGGACCGTCATCCGCTGCAATAACAAGAAGGGCAAACTGTTGACTGGCTACGCCTGCTACCATGTTATGAATAAATTTCGCGTGACCAGGCACATCGACAAAACCAATGCTGCCGTTGTCGATATAAGCAAAGCCGAGATCTATGGTTAAACCGCGCAGCTTTTCCTGTTCCAGACGATCTGTATCTACGCCTGACAATGCCCGCACGAGCGAAGTCTTGCCGTGGTCTACGTGGCCTGCCAGGGTAACAATCATGCGGCTAAATGTTTGAGTTGCTGGATCAACTCCTGCAGCGGAACGGCTCCGTGCAAATCCACCCAGACTTTGTCTTCAGCAACGCGACAGATCACAGGTGTTGGTAATCTGCGCAAGGTGATCGCAATCTGTTCAGCCGATTGATCAGGGTGGGACAGCACCAGAGACAGGCTTTTGATGGTCTTGTCAGGGAGGGCGCCACTGCC
>CBDUMB010000500.1:0-2858 GCA_965368205.1 uncultured Pseudomonadaceae bacterium
CGCCTCCATGGGTTCCACGTTAAACAGCTTGTCAGAAGGTCGTTTTGCGCTGGGGCTTGCGAAAGGTGTCAACCTGCGCTGGAAAGCCTGGGGTCTGAAGACGCCTACCTTTGCACGCGAGGCCGAATTCATCGACTTGATGCGTAAGTTGTGGCGTGGTGAAACCGTTGTTGGACATGACGGCGCACTGGGTAAATTTGGCGCTCTGAGTCTCGCCCCGTACGTTTCGGAAGATATACCGATCTTATACGTTGGCTTTGGTCCCAAAAGTTTGCGGCACGCAGGCACCGTTTATGACGGCGCCCATCTGCATACGTTCATGAGCGACCAGGCGCTGAGCAATGCCGTGCAACAGTTCCGGGAAGGCGAAGCCGAGGCCGGCAAGACCGTCGGCAAAGGTAAGCTGTGGTCAGTGCTTGCAACGGCGTGTGACGTGCCAGAGGAAAAGTACCTCAAATTTATCATCGCGCGACTGGCAACCTACCTGCAGATTCCGGGCTATGGCGACATGCTGGTTGCCGTCAATAACTGGGACCCGGATATTCTCCAGACTTTCCGCACACACAAAGCCGTCACCTCCGTCGGTGGGGCAATTGACAGTGTTGCCAGTACCCAGCAGATTGCAGAAGTTGCTAAGCTGATTCCAGAACACTGGCGTCCTGCCGCTGTTGGTGATGCAAAAACCTGTGCCCAACGCTGGGTAGATCAATTCACCGCCGGTGCTGACGGCATCATTATCCACGCCAGCACCCCGGAGGAATTTGCACCTGTGCTGGCTGAATACAAGAAGATTCGACCTAACCACCTGTTTACCGATAGAACAAACCGACCAGGATAAGTGCCATGAAAAAGTTTCTTCTCACAGTGGCCGTCATCGTCGTGGTAACCACAATTGCCGCGTACACATTCAGACAGCCTTTGATGATGGCTCTGGTCGGCTCTCAAATTAAGCCGGAACAGGCTTTCAGCCCGGACAGCGTACCAGCCGCGCCAGACTACAGCACGGACCAGAGCTGGGCATCGCTGCCAACCCTTGTGGATCCCGCTGACGACTTACCTCAGGGGGTAAACGTGATGCCCACTGATGTTGCCGTGTTTTTTGTCCACCCCACCTCATTCATCAGTAAAACAGGCTGGAACCAGCCCTTGTCTGACGAAGACGCCAACTGGGTTGTTGATCAGCGGATACTCAGACATCAAGCCTCTGTGTTTAACGGCTGCTGTGATATTTATGCACCACGCTACCGACAGGCCACCTTTTTTGCTTTCCTGGACAACAGCAGCAGCAGCGAGCAGGCTCTGAGTCTTGCCTATGGCGATGTTGATGATGCGTTTTCTGAATTTCTTGCACGCATCGGTCCATCAACACCTTTTATTCTTGCAGGCCATTCCCAGGGTACTCGGCACGCCACACAACTGTTAGAAGCGAGAATAGCTGACACCCCACTACTGGATCGCATGGTTGCGGCCTATCTGATTGGTTTTTCTGTTTCCCACGATCAACTGGGAGAGGTTCCCGCCTGCGACACGCCCACGGATATCCACTGCGCCATTGGCTGGAACGCCATGGAGGGTTCAGGCAGTGGCGCTTTCGGCGACACAGACAATCTGTTGTGTACCAACCCCCTGACCTGGCGGGTTGATGAGGATTACGCAGACAACAGTTTGAATACAGGCGCCATCGGCTATCCCACCTACGGCCGCGCCGGACCGGAAGAAGACGTCACCCTGATGAACGTGGAGGTCGGCGTGGCGGATGCACGGTGTGAAGACGGACAACTGGCGGTGCACAACCTCAAAAGTGAAGCGTTCCCCTCGAGGATGTTAGGCAACAGCATGCACGTTTACGATTACAGTCTGTTTCACATGAATATGCGCACCAATCTCAGAGAGCGAATTAACGCGTTCCTGGGACGGTCCTGAGGCATATGTCAGGTTAAAAGCGCCAACAAATCGGTGTGGTCATGTACAAGATCGACCACGCCTACCGCGTCAAACTCTGCCTGATCCCCATAGCCGTACAACACCCCAACAAAATTCATCTGGTTGCTTTGAGCGCCAATAGCATCGTGTTTACGATCGCCAATCATCAGAGATTCTGCGGGGGATACGGCACTGTGCTGCAAGGCATGAGACAACAGCTCACTTTTGTCCGTCAGACTACCATCCAGATGTGAGCCATAGGTCTGGCTGAAGAATTCGATCAATTCGAATTTCGCCAGAATCCGGTCAACAAACACTTTTGGCTTGCTCGAAGCCACAAATAACACGTGACCGCGCTGCATGATGGATTCCAGCGTATCGTGAATCTTCGGATAGGGGCTGTTTTCGAACAGACCCACATCAGCAAAGCGCTGGCGGTAAAGATCAACCCCCTGCTGAGCGCGCTCTGCACCAACCAGCTGAGCAAAACTGTCAAGTAGTGGCGGACCGATACACCAGGTTAATGCCTGGGTATCCGGCACAGGTTCACCCATCTCAGCCAGAGCAAACTGCAGACAGCGGGTTATGCCGAGTTTCGGATCGGTCAGCGTGCCATCCAGATCAAAGAAGATGTGTTTAACGGGCGGCAACGTGTTTGTGCTTGGTGCGATGATATGTGAGGGTCATTTCGGTCAGCATGATCAATATATCCCGAGGTAACGGCTCGTCCAGTTTAAACGCTATACCCCTGTTACCCTGATAAGACAGTTCCGGGAACAGGGTTTTACTCATGTCGATAAGGTTCGTGCCGCAGTGCACATACAGCTGATAGTGCTGCGGCATTTTATCGCTGTAACCGATCCGCAGCGTAGAACCTATTCCGGCCTTTGCCGGCAGATAAGCAACCTCATTCCACTTCAGGGTTTCGATGACCT
>CBDUMB010000501.1:0-2849 GCA_965368205.1 uncultured Pseudomonadaceae bacterium
TTGCTGGCAAACAGCTCCGTTGTCACCGACGAAATGGTCAGTGCCGCCTCCAAAGCTGCAGCGGAATCACTGACCGACCAGGAACTTGCCGACGGCATGTTGTACCCGGAAATATCACGACTGCGTGAAGTCACCAAAAACGTGGCTCGCGCGGTAGCAGGCAAAGCCATTGATGATGGCTACGCCAACTCAAGCAAAGAGCAGGTTGAACACCAGCTCGAAAACGAACTGTGGCAACCTGACTACCCCACTATTCTTTCTAGCTGAACAACTGGGAGCTTCCTATGTCCGCATCCGAATTGCGCCTGGCCAACAAAGTTGCCCTCATTACCGGTGGCACCAGTGGCATCGGCGCCGCCACCGCCGCGCTCTTTATTGCACAGGGCGCAAAAGTGGCCATTGCTGGACGCTCAAAAGACAAAGGCCAGAAACTGGCAGATGAACTTGGCGCAAACGCCATTTACGTTGCGGCCGACATCACCCAGGAAGAAGACATCGCGGCAGCCATCGGCAAAACCGTTACAGAATTTGGGCAACTGGATATTCTGTTTAATAACGCTGGCGGACCGGTTGGCGCGCCCATCGACAAACTGACCTCGGAGCACATCAACTATGGCGTCAGCCTGCTGCTGTCCAGCGTCATCCTGGGCACGCGTTATGCCATTGAACCCATGAAAGCAGCCGGCGGCGGTGTCATCATCAACAACTCCAGCGTGGCGGCGATCCGCTACCGGCAGGGTGATGTGTTGTACTCAGCTTTGAAAGCCGCAGTCACCCATTACACAAAAATGGCAGGCATAGAACTGGCGCCTTTTGGCATTCGCGTCAACTCAATATCACCCGGAGCAATTGCTACACCCATTTTCTACGGCGGCTCAGGACGCGCAAACACGCTGAGTGACGAAGAAAACCAGCGCAAAATGGCCAAACTGGAAGCCAACCTGGCCCATGCGGTACCCCTGAAAAAAACCGGTGTCGCCAACGACATTGCAGAAGCCGCCCTGTATCTGGCAAGTGATGCCGGACGATTTGTTAATTGTCACGATCTCGTCGTCGATGCAGGCAGAACCTCCATGTTCTACGAGCCCAACGACTAGCACCAATCAGCGCTGTGGTTGTTTGGGCTCGGAAAACCAGATCACAACCAGCACCGCAGCGACACCCAGCAGCAAACCCTTAAATACAAATGTGCCTGCCTGAGACACATTGTCATAAATGAAACCACCGGCAAGCGGCCCTAATGCAGCGCCAAAGCCTGCCGATGCCTCACGAGCACCCAGCACCGTACCGCGAAGGGATGGCGGTGCAAGATCGGCCACCAGCGCATCTTCGGCAGGACCTGCCAGCGCCCATCCAACGGCAAACAGAATGTAGGATACCGCCACCAGCAACAAGCTTGGCCAGAACGGCAAAGCAGCCGATACCAAGCCAGCACACACAACCCCCGTTGCGATCAGTCGCACCCGTCCCAGTTCATCCGCCCACCGTCCCGCGTAACGCGGCAGAATGGCATAGACCAGACCTGCCGGCAGAAATGCGAGCGCCAGCAGGGCCACATGCAGATCAAATTTCTGTTTCAAAAACAGCAGATAAACAGGCTCAATAAGCGCGCTGGCAAAACCCGAAATAAAAACAATGATCAATATACGGCGCAAGGGCGGCGTCCATTGCAGCTTCTCGCGCACTGCTGCGGGTGAACTGGGTACTCTGGTTTCCTGCACCTGCGTCAATGCCCAGGCCCATCCCAATAGAGCAAGCACGGCATAGCCCGAGAAAGCCCAGACCCAGGCTTGCGCCATGGGCATCATGCCGAGCAGCGTGAAGCCATAAACCGCACCTAACATGCTCCCCCTGACAGAGATGGTGAGCAGTTGCCCCATACCTTCAGCGCGGCTGTCAGGGGCAAACACGTCGGCAACCATGGTTCGAGCAGACACCCACATCAGGGATGCGCCAATACCCTGCAGAAACCTGGCAATATAGAAGTCGGTCAGATCGGTACTGAGCGCAAATACAACCATCGCTGCGCTGTAAAACATGAAGGCAAACGCAAAAAACCAGCGGCGCCCGAACCGATCAAGACAGTAACCAACCAGCGGCCGAACCAGCAACATGGTGGCCGTGAAAACCGCATACATACCACCAATCGCTGTGGCGCTGATGCCCAGATCATCCGCTCTGACAGGCAACCCAAAATTGATGAAAACAAATGCGCCTGATCCCAGGAATACGGCATTGAGATACGGAGTTTTTTGCACACGGTTCATAGATACCTTATAACACTCTGCAGCTCTAACAATCATTGGGTGCGATATGCAGGTAATGGGTCCGACAAAAGTGTTAATTGCCGGTGCGTCCGGTTTAGTCGGCACAGCAGCTGCCAATGCATTTGCAGCTGCCGGCTGGCCAGTCGTCGCGTTATCCAGACGCGTTCCAGAACTCATCAAGCACTCCGGCGTTGAACATCTGGCTGTGGATCTGCAGGATCCACAAGCCTGCATCGAAGCCTGTAAAGCGCTGACTGACATCACTCATCTGGTATACACCGCAGTTTACGAACTACCCGGCCTGGTGCCGGGCTGGTCCGATGCAAAACAGATTGAAACCAACGGCGCCATGCTACGCAATCTGTTAGATCCGCTGCTTGAGAATGCCAGTCTTCAGCACGTCAGCCTGCTGCAGGGCACCAAAGCATACGGTGCTGCCATTGGACCCATTCGAGTGCCTGCGCGGGAGTCACAGCCTCGTGTTGAACATCCGAATTTCTACTGGTTACAGGAAGACGCCTTAAAAAAGCGAGCCGCCAGGCATGGTTTTGCTACCACCATCTTCCGACCCCAGCTGATTGT
>CBDUMB010000502.1:0-2847 GCA_965368205.1 uncultured Pseudomonadaceae bacterium
TGTAATCACGCAGCTGGTCCCACTTTGGACCCTGTGGCAGCGATCCATTACAGGAAGCGGCTTTGACAGGCGGCACCATAACGATGGAAACAAGCAACAGCACCAGGCATTGAATTTTCACCAGTGAACGTTTTGTCTCTGTTGTCACTATTCTGTACTCCCACTTGCGGCTATCAGTTTTGGTCATACTGAATGATCCTGCACGAGCTAAAAAGCTGATTCAACAAGAAAGATTCATGCACGCCTGGCTTCACACTGATATTGTTTGTGCCGACAAACAAAGCGTACTGAAACAACTACAGTCAGTGCCAACAATAATTGTTAATACCGCTTGGGAAAACTCATACATGACAGCCGCGACCGCATCCGAAGAAGGTGAAGCACAGAGTAAAATCACCGGTTTCGGTACCAAACGTTACCGAACTTATGTGCTCTCAGCCCTGACGCTCATCTACATTATGAATTTTGTTGACCGCGGCCTGCTCGCGGTCGTCGGTCCGGATCTTGTGCCGGAGCTCGGCATTTCCGACACCCAGTTCGGGCTGCTTACCGGTTTCGGTTTTGCGCTTCTCTATACGATTGTGGGTATTCCTCTGGCCCGGTTTGCAGATAGAGCTAACCGCGTTTGGATTATGACTGTCTGCGTTGCCTTGTGGTCCTTAATGACGGCGCTCTGTGGGCTCGCCACCGACGTCACCATTGGATCGCTCACCATCGGCGCGTTCTGGATATTGCTGATGTGTCGCGTTGGCGTGGGTATTGGTGAGGCAGGCTGTACACCCCCGGCCAACTCTTTGATCGCCGACTATTACGCACCCCGGGACAGGTCTCAAGCGCTGGGTGTCTACGCCATGGGCGTCACACTGGGCACGATGTTCGCGAACCTGATTGGTGGCTGGGTAACCGATGCGTTCGACTGGCGAACAGCTTTTTTTGTGGTCGGTTTGCCAGGCCTGCTGATTGCCATTGTTTTCAAATTGACGGTCAAAGAGCCGCCGCGCGGGTATACAGATCCGGCAGGCACGCAATCCAAAGAACAGGTTTCGCTTAAGGAGGCGATCCGTGAGCTGACCACCAAACCCGCTTTCTGGTACATGACGGCTGGCGCAACAGTTGCGGCTTTCTGTGGATACGGCATCTCCTCGTTCCAGTCAATCTTTCTGGTCCGAGCCCACGAAATCACCACGGGCCAAGCGGCCATCTGGATCAACACGCCGGTATCTTTGTCATCCGCCATCGGGACTTTCGCCTGTGGCTGGCTGGCAACAAAAATTTACCAGAAGCACCCGGGTGCAATCGCCTGGGTGCCCGCCATTGGATTAGCCTTATCGATCCCATTTTATATCTTTGCCTTCACGACAGAGAGTCTGGTGTTTGCTGCTTTCGGCCTGATTGTTGGCGGCTTCGTGAAGTACGGCTATCTGGCCGCCCAGTACACGATTGGCCAGGGTGTTGTGAGCATGCGTGTTCGCGCAATGGCGACGGCAGTGCTCCTGTTTGTCGCCAACCTGATCGGCTACGGATTTGGTCCTCTTTTTATTGGTGCCATCTCGGACATCTTCTTTGTCAGCGGCGTTACAGAGCTTGGCGTGACAGCTGGGGAGCTGTCACGAAATCAATGTCATCCGACGGTTATAAGCGCGTTGAGCAACAATCTGCAGAATGTCTGCGGTGAGGTGTACTCCCAGAGTTTACAGTCGGCGATGGTCATTATGGCTGCCCTGTACGCTGCCAGTTCTTTGTTCTTCGTGCTGACCTGGCGTCGACTCGATAAGGATATGGTAGACAGGAACTAAAACCTGTTGCTTAACAATTAGATAGGGCTCAGTCTTTTCCCGCTCGTCGAGCCTCGGCTGCGATCACCCTCCTCACCAATCAGTCTTTGCACAAGCTCTTCTGAGGTAAGGATGCATAGCGCCCTGACGTTTCGATGCAGGTGTGGAAAATACTGCCGTTCTAACTTTCAGGGCGTTCAGTGCTAAACCGCGATCTGCATCAAATCGGCAAAATTGCCATAGTAACACTGATCCTGCGCAGACTGAGGTGTGTCCGCGGCTGCTAAGGTCGCGTCGAAGCGACCGATGGGGTCCCGCCCGCCTTCCGGGTGCGGATAATCCGAGGCAAACATGCAGACGTCAGCACCCACCTGGTCAATCAACCAACCCGCGTCTTCGTAAGGAAACAGACTCACGCGCACGTGTCGCTGGAAAAACTCAGAGGGCTTCATCTCCAGTGATTCCAGCAATGGCTCGGACTTACGAAATGCCATCTGACCCTGATCCAGGATTTTGAGAAAGCCAGGCACCCAGGTGGCGCCGATTTCTATCACGCCGCACTTCAGCTCAGGAAAACGTTGAAACACCTGGTCGTAGATCATGGCGGTCAGAAAATTCTGCGGTGAATGACTGATTGCATGGTAGTCCTTACCGCGCAGGTTCTCGCCACCCCCTAACCAGTCCGTTGTCTTGGGATGACCCGCATTGTGATAGTCGTTGGGCAGACCGCGCCCCCCGCCGATGTGCAGGATGATGGGTATGCCATTGCTCTGCAGTAGATCCCAGATGGGGTCATAGTCTAGGTGCGACGGCGAGCGACCACCGCTGGGGTCGCTACTGATCCAACACGCTTTAATACCCAGCTTGACCGCGTCTCGAACAGCCTCCAGGGCCAGCTTAGGATCGCGCAGGGAAACAAACCCTACGCTCAGCAGGCGTTCATCGTCGGCACAGAAATCCACCATCCGCCGGTTCAGCATGTCGCAACCGGCATAAACTTTGTCCAGATTCCTGGAGTGGGCAAACTGGCCGATGGAAAATGTTGGAAACACGATCTGTTTCTCAAACCCCA
>CBDUMB010000503.1:0-2842 GCA_965368205.1 uncultured Pseudomonadaceae bacterium
GGGCTGTTGCCAACATATCGTCAAACATGTCGGTGGCGTCCAATGGACCTGGCAACTGGAGGAAAAACGTCATGCCTGGAGAATGCAGTTCTTCCAGGTCAGAAAGATCAAATGTACCCGGCTCAACCGCATTGGCAACACCATAAAGCTTGGCTTTTGTCGCCGCATCAACGCGATGGAAAATATTCATATCGCCGTAGCGCAGCCCCTGATTTCGCAAGGCGTTAACCAGCCGTTCGCCATCAAAGCTTTCACCGCGCGGCGCCAGCACATTCACGATCAGCAATTCTTCGACCGCGCCAAGCTCCGCAGAGGACGCAGACGAGGTTGCACTTTCAGAACGCTTTCTCGACCGCTGTCGCTCCTCCGTATGCAGAGACACTTCGCGCACATGGGGTTTGACCGGCGCCTCGCTCGCGGTTGTTTTCTGCCGCTGAGATACACTCTGGCGGGTAGCGCTCAATTCCGGCTCCACTGGCCTGGATGCCTCGCGGGAAACCCGCGGCGGTGCCTGATGGACTCTGGGTTTGCTTCTGTTGACCTGAGGCTCTGAATCCTCAATAGGTTCGTTAGCTGCCACAGCTGGCTTCGGCGTTGCCGGTTTTTCAGCTGTCGGGGTAATCAACAAAGGCGGTGTTTCTTCAAATTCCAGGGGCAGGTTCACCTGCTCTTCTGCCATAGGCCTGCGCGGCACTATGCGCGCCCCGCCGTTGGGCAACTCCCCTCGCAGGCGCTCTATCTCATCGACGCTGTCTGGGATCAGGTCCGGCACAATATCTAAACGCAGGGGTTCGCGCTTGGCTCGCCACGCAATCCAAAAGCCATGCCCGACAACCATGGCAATCAGTAAACCGCCACCTATGAGGATAAAATCTTTAATGTCCAATCTGGGCTCCTTGATTGCCAATCATAGCAATCGTTAGTTCCAAACCTTTTTCGCGGTCGGGGCGCAACTCAAATGCATAAGCACTGGTTACACCGCCATGGCCGCGGCCTCGTCCACGTCTACCGAAACCAGGCGCGAAACACCTGGTTCCTGCATCGTGACACCCATCAAGTAGTCAGCCATTTCCATCGTAATTTTGTTATGTGTAATCACAAGGAATTGCACATCAGCTGACATTTCTTTAATGAGTGCTGCAAAGCGCGAGACATTTGCGTCGTCCAGAGGAGCATCCACCTCATCGAGCAGGCAAACCGGGCTCGGATTCAGGTGGAAAATGGCGAAGATCAAAGCGACCGCCGTCATAGCTTTTTCGCCTCCAGAGAGCAGATGTACGCTGGCATTGCGTTTACCTGGTGGTCTTGCCATAAGCGAGACACCGGTATCGAGAAGGTCCTCCCCGGTCAGTTCTAAATAGGCGTGTCCTCCGCCAAAAACTTTCGGAAACAGCTCACCCAGACGGCTGTTTACCGCTTCAAATGTATCCTTGAAACGTGTCCGGGTTTCCCGGTCTATTTTGCGGATGGCTTCCAGCAATGTTTCCATTGCCGAGTCCAGATCTTCCGCTTGCGAATCAAGGTATAACTTACGTTCAGATTCCTGTTCGTATTCTTCTATCGCAGCCAGGTTGATAGCGCCGAGTCTGGCAATACGCCGACCCAAACGATCAAGCTGATCACTCCACACGTTTTCTTCTGCCTCTTCGGGCATTTCAGTACGTACCTGCTCCAGGCTATGGCCTGTGCTGCCTAGTTGCTCAAGCAGATTATTTTCATGCACAGCCAGACCCTGACGTTCAACCCGCGCCTGTTCCAGGTCGCCACGCATTTTTTCTACGGTCTGTTCCTGTGCCTGGCGCTGTCCATCGAGGGTTCGAGTCAGTTGCTCCGCCTGTTCCAGCTGACCACGTATCGTGGCCAGTTCATTTTCGATTGAGACCCTGGCATCGAGTTTTTCTGCCAGTTCCTGCTGCAGATCCGGCAGCGGTGTTTGGCTGGTGGCGATACCCGAAGTGAGCTGTTCCTGTTGCTGGGCCAACTCCTGTTGCTGTTTTTCCAGACGCTGGCGCGCAGTTTCGCTGGCGGACAGCCGCGACTGAAGGCCTTCTTTTTCGACATTCAGTGCGTAAAATTCGTCTCTTTTCAGGCGTGCCTGTTCTCGCGCCGCGATCAGATCCGCATCCGCCTGTTCACGCTCAGCTTGCAGTTGCTGCCGCATTTCGGCCTGGCCTTCGCGCAGCAGTTCCGCTTCACGCAAGCGTTCACGCGCTGTGTTCAAGCTCGAAGTTTCCGCCTCAAGCTGTTCACTGATATCCGCAGCATCTTTAAGCAGGCGTTCACGACGAGCGCCAGCTTCTTCCAGCTTCACACGGGTGACGCCGTGGTCAGTACGACGCTGGCCGAGGCTCTGATTCAGCTGGTTCAATGTGCGCTGCAACTCTTCGCGCTGCATTTCGATACGCTCAACCGCCTCACGGCCGGCACTGACGTGTTGTTGCAGTTCAGCAAGATGCTGCTCAGCTTCTTCAACCTGTACGTTCAGGGTTTCAAGTTGCTGTCCGCGTTCGATAATGCCAGCTTCCTGGTCGTGATCGTGCAGTACCCGCATCCAATCCGCACCGATCCAGAATCCTTCACGGGTAATGATACTCTGCCCAGGCTGAAGCAGATGACGTTTGGACAGGGCAACCGACGCGGACTGCGCCGCATAAATGCCATGCAGAAGTGAAACCGCGCTGACCGCATCTGCTCGCACCAGGGAGTGCAGACTGGGGAGTGCCAGTTCAGCATTTTCGGCTGCAGGCTGACTTTGTTTATTCAACTCAACCAGAGCCAGATCGCCTTCGGACAATTCCGCCAGAGAAGCGGCAAAGTCATCAAGATTATCAACTTGCAGAGC
>CBDUMB010000504.1:0-2836 GCA_965368205.1 uncultured Pseudomonadaceae bacterium
ACTAAAGCCTATAATGCAACGTCTATCTTTCATTATCAGAAAGGCGAGCTTGCTGAAGCTTATCGATTTGGCACGCAGGCGCTGGATCAGTCGCTGCAGGTGGGTGTGTCTGATTTAATCGCGAATCAGCACAATTTGCTGGGTCTGATAAGCCGAGCGCAGGGACAGTTCGAGCGTGCATTGGACTATTTTGCCAAAGGTCTAGAGCTGCTGGATCCGGTGCTGCAGGAAGAGATGTATCGCGTCATGTCTTTTAATGTAGGTATTGCTTACGCCGACCTTGGGCAACATCAGATCGCCAAAGAATTCTACGCGCCTACCCTGCAGTGGACTCAACAGACCGATCGCTATTCGAAGGAACTTACCGCACTCACCTATATGGCCTTAGCGGATGTCTCACTGGGTGACCACAAAGCGGCGATAGATGTTCTGACCCAAACGTTACAGCGCCCGGAGATGCGGGAAAACAATGGATATCTCGCCTTTGCCTACGCTGTGCTGGGAGAAGCTTATCTGGCGGATAATCAGCCACAGGAAGCCCTTGCTGTTTTTGAACGCGGTATGCGTATCTACCAGGCAGATCCAAACACTTTTGAGCAGCGTCGCGTTCGCACCGGGTATGCACAAGCGTTATTTGCTACGGGAGATATCGATCGGGCACGCGACGTTGCTGTGGACGCCGTAGCCCAACTCAGGCGTGAGAATGCCCGCACGTTGTTGCTCACAGCGCTGAACCTGCTTGGTGACGTGGAGGAGGCTGCAGGCAATTTCGCAGCAAGCCTTGCGGCACATAAGGAAGCCGCACGGTTGGCACGGGAATTTCAGCAGCAGAGTTTGAATCATGAACTCTCATCCATGCGTGACGAATTTAAAGTGGTCGAGGCTGAGCGTGAGCTGGCTGAGGCTCGGCAGGAAACCATCGTTTTATCTGGCTTGATACTACTGGTGCTGGCCCTTGGTTTTATTGGTTACCTCGGTGTGACCCGACGTGCCCAGCGACTGCGTGCGGAGGCGGAAGCCAACCATGCCGAGCGCCTTGAGCAGGTAGTGGCAGAGCGGACTTCCGAGCTGCAGGAAAAAATTGAGCAGGCAAATAATTCGGAGAGTGCGCGGATCGCCCTTGAGCGGCAGTTGTCTGAAGCGGAAAAACTACGCGTTCTGGGGCAGCTGACCGGTGGTGTCGCCCACGACTTTAATAACTTGTTAACGGTTGTGACGGGTGCGGCTGAATTGCTGAAAGAGTCACTGGGCGAGCACAACGAAGACATGCAGTTAATCGACCACATTATGACGGCAGCAGATTCTGGCGCTGACATTACCCGGGCTTTGATGGCTTATGCACGCAAACAGCCGTTGCAGCTTGAGACGGTGAAGTTGAACGAGGTTATACGCCAGCGGATGCCGCTGATTGCGCGTACCCTGGGCGGAATGGTCAACCTCAAACTCGATATAGAAGATTGCCCGGACATGCAGGTAGTGCTGGATCAGTCGCAACTGACCAGCGCGATGCTGAACCTTGCCCTGAACGCTCGCGATGCGCAGAATAATCAGGGAGAAATAACGATATCGTTAGATATCCGCGATGGTCGTTGGGCGGTGATTGCGGTTGCCGATGCCGGTTGTGGTATGACACCGGAACAGATTGACAGGGCGGTTGAGCCTTTTTATACCACTAAACAGGAAACCCATGGCACAGGTCTGGGCTTGAGTATGGTTTATGGTTTCAGCAAGCAGATTGGTGGTGATCTTGAAATCGAGTCGGTGCCTGATGTGGGTACCACCGTGCGCTTGATACTGCCGCTGGCGCACCTGGCGGATGCGCGTATTTATGAAGTCAATTTCGGCCAGAAACCAACATGACGGCACCAAACTCACAAAACCATGCCATTGATATCCGTCCTATCGTTTATCCGGATGATATGCCTGCCATCCGTAGAATATGGCGAGAAGTGGGGTGGGTCGATGAAAGCGACGAGAAGCATGTCGACGATTTTTTCTCCGTGGGCAAGACTCTGCTGGCAACCATTGATGGTGATCCCGAGTGCAGTGTGCACACCGTACAGGGTTTGTTATCACTGCAGGATAGGGCGCTGCCGCTGTGTGCGGTCACCGCGGTGACAACCAGTCGTATAGGTCGCGGCCACGCATTTGCGAAACGCCTGACTGCGCTGCAGCTGCAGCAGGCGCACGCAGATGGCGCCCAGGTGGCGGCGTTGGGTATGTTTGATCAGGGCTTTTACGATCAGCTGGGGTTTGGTAGTGGAGGCTATGACCACCAGATCAAATTTGATCCAGCTACGCTCAAAGTTAATCATCGTGTGCCAACGCCTCGCAGGATCGGCGTTGATGACTATAAAGCGGTTCACCAGGCGATGTGTAACCGACACAAAGTGAATGGCTCGGTGGTCCTGTTTGACGATATCCTGATTAAAAGCGAACTTAACTGGACAAAAGATGGATTTGGGTTGGGTTATGGCGAAGGGGATACGCTGACGCACTTTATCTGGCTCAGCGCTAAAGGCGAACATGGCCCGTATACCGTCACGACCATGGCCTATCAGAATACAGACCAGCTGTTAGAGCTGCTGGGGCTACTCAAGTCTCTTGCAGATCAGGTTTATACGGTGAAAATGCTGCAACCCCCGCATATTCAACTGCAGGATCTGCTCGAAAGACCCTTTCGTACCCGCAGTACAACAGCGGGTGGAACACACGCTAACGAGCAATACAGTTTTGCCTGGTGGCAGTTACGCATTCTTGACGTTGCTGCCTGTGTGGCGGCATTCAAAGCAATGCAGCCGGTTAAGTTTCAGTTGGAGATAACCGACCCAGCAAC
>CBDUMB010000505.1:0-2836 GCA_965368205.1 uncultured Pseudomonadaceae bacterium
ACGCCCTTTCGTATCGCCAAAGTCACTTTCGACGATTTTCCGCTGATCGTTTGCGAACTCGAAGAAAACGGCATCACGGGTAGAGGCGAAGCGCTGGGTGTCTACTACCTCGGTGAAACGCTCGAATCGATGACGGAAGAGATCCACAGTATCGAAGCACACCTTGCCGACGGCGCTGACCGGCAGGATCTTCTTGACCTGCTGCCGCCGGGCGGCGCACGTTTCGCCGTCGATTCTGCCCTGTGGGACCTGGAGGCGCAGCAGAACGAGGTCTCGGCCTGGAGGGCGGCCGGCGTCGACGAAGAAGCCGTCGAAACGGTATTCACGATCGGTCTCGAAAAAGAGCCCGGACAGATGGCCGCAAAGGCAGCAGCAGGAAAAAGGCTCGAAGCAATTCGGGCCTTTTTTATTGCGCAAACCAATGCTGAGCCAGCGTCACTGGTGCGTCATCAGAAGAAGTATGTCCAACGCAGATAGAAGCGGCTTCCCCCGCCGGTCGTGACCTGGTTGCCTGCTATCGGGATACCACCAAACTCATCGCCAGCGCGGCCCAGTGTCTGCACCCAACCCACCTGTACACTCTGATGATCACCGGGATCAAAAGACACCGCGACCTGCAGCAAACTGCTGCGATCCTGCAGGTTGGTAATCAGGGTTGCGCTCTGATTGATCAGTGGATGCCATTCGAAACTGCCGCCTACCGCCAGATAATGCTGCATCACGTTGAACAATTCCCCTCGTGCCAATCTATCTAACAGGCTCAACGGCAGATCAGTGATTTGAGCCGGCAGTTCATCTACCCCCCAATCGTTATAAAAGTATTCACCAAACAGGTAGACGTTGCGCTCCCAGGCCATCAGGGTGTAATCAAGGTTTGCGATAGCGGATATCTGCCAGCCTTCGTTCTGATCCATAGCCTGACTGCGCACCGCGACAAGATCTGCGCGAAACATCGCCTCCCCCAACGGGCGCCGCATGCTCAAACCCAGCACGTCTTCATCAAAGTGCCTGGCGGCGACCAGTTCCAGTTCTGATGATCCAGCATAGCCATGCCACTTGAACGCGGTACTTGATACCCCACCGCGGACATCGCCATCAACATCTCTGCGCACAACATGCAATAACTGCAGATCACTACCGCTTTCCAGCAGATGGTCAACCAGCAGCAGGTCATCTCCGGGCTTGTAATCACGATCAACCACAGTGGGGGAAAAGGGACTGAACAGATCAAGGGGCTGAAATACGATACCGCTGCCCCAACTCACCGCCTGACGCCCCGCTGACACGCTCCAATTCCCAGACTGCCACTGCACCGACAGGCGATCCAGGCGATGAAAACTCTGATGCCGTTTACCCTCTTCTATATTCCAGGTCAGATCCGCCCAACGACGCTCATCGTTGGTGACCGTCTGATCCAGGGTCGCATTGGGGTCGCGACCTAACTTGGACGCATCGCCGCTGAGCAGAACGGTGGAGTGATCGAGCGCAAAACGCAGCGGGCCAGCCTTGTGGCGGAACATGAGGCGCATGTCGTAGGTCTGATCGTACGCGGGTGTTTTATCAATCTGGCGCTGCAGATCATGTTCAGGTAAAAGCGCCGCGCTACCAAACCACTTCAGCCGAACATCAGCTTCCAACGCCTGTGCAGCGCCGCTCACGGCGAGTAAAAAAGCCAAAGCCAGACGCTTACACCAGCAGGCAGCGCTCCGGGAGTTATTACGCGGTCTGGGCCTGATCATCGTGTTCGATCTGCCCATCTCGCAAATGCACCTGGCGCTGGGCATAGCTCATGACCATGCTGTCGTGGGTTGCGGTAACAATGGTCATACCTTCTTCATTGAGATGACGCAGAAGATCCAACAGCTCTTTTGTGGTTTTTGAATCCAGATTGGCCGAGGGCTCATCCGCCAGCAGAAGAATGGGTTCCGAAACTATCGCACGGGCGACTGCGACACGCTGTTGTTGGCCACCGGACAGTTCACCGGGCCGACGATGCAACATATCCGCCAAGCCCAGACGATCCAGCACAGCTGTGGCCCGCTTTGCACGCTCAGCTGGCGGCACCCCCTGCAGCTGCATTATAAATTCAACGTTCTCCAGCGCGGTGAGCACTGGAATCAGGTTGTACGCCTGGAACACAAAACCCAGTTTATGCAGGCGAATTTCCGCCAGCTTGCTTTCTGAGAGCTCGCCAAGATCTATGCCACCCACCGACACACTGCCTGTGTCGGGACGATCGAGCCCGCCAACAATGTTCAGCAGGGTTGATTTACCCGAACCGGAAGGCCCGGACAAACTGACAAACTCACCAGGATAAACCGTGAAGTCGACCTGGCGAAGCGCGTGTACGGGCACAGATTCCTGTTGATACGTGCGACTGACCCCACGACAGATAACAACCGGTTCAGTCATTGTTTAAGTCCCCCTGACAGATTTTGAGTCTCTCATCTGACATTTTCATCGCCTCAATGCATCCAGTGGTCGTATTTTGATAACACGCCAGGCGGGATAGAAACTGGCCAGAATACCTAAAATAAGACTCATGACTGCGACCAGAAGAACGTCCTGGCCTAACAGCACCGGCTGCAATGTACTGGACACACCAGCCAGCTCAGCACCCTGCGCATAAGCAGACAGATCTATCCCGTCCGCAACACTCCAATAAATCAGCAGGCTGAGGCCTGTACCCAACACAACACCAACGCTCATCAGAATCATGGATTCCAGCACCACCTGCACCAGTACCGTTGAGTTCTGCATACCCAGCGCACGCATCATGCCCAACTCCTTGACCCGCTCCATCACTGCAGCAATCAGAGAATTAACCAGCCCAAAG
>CBDUMB010000506.1:0-2786 GCA_965368205.1 uncultured Pseudomonadaceae bacterium
GCTTAAGCTTGAGCCATATTTCCAGTGGTCTCAAAGCCGAGACAAAACCTGGGTTTTGTCCGGGCGTATTCGCGGCGACGCACAGGATCAGTTCCTACCTGGTGAGCCGGATTTTCAAAGCTATTCAAGTGCTTCCAGACCCTACGCCACTGACAAGTATTGGATTTTCGAACTTCGTGATGCCTATCTGGAACTGGGTCTGGGTAGCAGCCAGCTGCGGCTTGGCAAACAACAGATTGTCTGGGGAGCTCTTGATGGCATCAAAGTACTGGATGTTCTCAACCCGCAGAGTTTTGAGGAGTTTATTCTTGAGGACTTCGGATCATCGCGCATTGGTCTGTGGAGCATCTATGTGGATACAACCATTGCGGGTTGGCGTAGCGAATTCGCCCTCATCCCAGACACCTCGGTGCATTTTATACCACCAGCCGACGCCCGCTTTGCGCTTACTGCGCCACGCTTTCAGTTTGGCAACCAGGACCCCGGCAACAGCATTGACACTATTGCAACGGGACCGGACGACCAGGAAGGTACGATTGGTATAAGATTCTCACGTTACGTTGGTGGGGTTGATCTGCAACTGGTAGCAGTGTCTGGACTGGACTTTGAACCCTATGCACAAACACCTGTTGAAGCTGGCGTTCCTGTTTTACCTGGCGGCGCACCCTTTCTGGTGTTAAGCAATGCCCGTCGGGAAGTGTACGGTTTCGCGGCTCAAACGTCTGTTTCTCAGGCGGTTCTGCGACTGGAAGCGTCATACATTGACGATCGGACGTTTAACATCCGCACACCAACAACATTAACGCACAAAAAACTGGATCAGTGGCGGGCAGCTGTTGGCTTCGACATAAATGGTCCGTTAGAAACATTCATCAACGTTCAATATCTGTATGACCAGGTCATAAACGCTCCGAAAACGCTGACGCGCCCAGATACGGAACAGATCCTCACCACATTCGTGCGCAGAACATTCGCCTACGACACGCTGAAGTATGAACTGCGTTACTACACTTCTTTAGAAGACAAAGATTCCATGATTTCAAATCGATTTGAATATCAGTTGAATGACGACATGCTTGTGCGCCTGGCATTTGACAACTTTTCAGGCACACGCAAGGGAAACTTCGGCCAATTCGCAGCGCGTGATCAGGTGTCGATCACCTGGCAATGGAACTTATAGAGATGAACGAGCAAATAAATAACCATCATCGCCAATCAATTATCGAGCGGTTAATGCCGGGTGCAGGCCTGATGGTTTATCACGACACCGCAGATAATGACCGTTGTAAACGCTCTAACCACAAGATTTACCGGGTGCTGTCCTGCATGAGTGCAGCAATCCGTTCTCGAGCGGATGCCCACAGGCGCTCTACTGAGCGAGTGGAGATACCCAGTGCTTCCGAGGTTTCCGCAGTGGTGAAACCCGCAAAATAGCGACATTCGAAGACACGTGCCAACTGCTCATCGTCACGTTCCAGATGTTCCAGAAGCTGATCTACCTGCAGCAGAAATTCAGCCTCCTCATGAGCAGGATCAGCAATTTTTGAATCCGTGAAGGTGTGTTCACTGCCACTGCGCTTTTGCGCTGTGACATAACGTACTTCGTCAACAATGACCTGGCGCATAATTGATGCGGCAAGCGCAAAAAACTGCTGTCGATCTTCGAGTTTCAGTTCGCCGCCGGAGAGCAGCTTGAGGAAGGTTTCATTGACCAGCATTGTTGCACCGAGGCCACCTTCACCGCGGGTCCGACGCTGGGCCATCGATTTCAGCTGCGGGTAAATCAGCTCCGCAAGCGCATTAAAAGCACCCGTATCACCCTGCTTGTATCGTTCGAGAAGCAGGGTAACTTCAGTGGCCATCAGCCAGCCGCCTTACCAGCAGCTTGGGTTGCCGCAAACACCAGTTCCGCAACCAGCGGCTTGCCGCTACGAACTTCCTCATCGGTCAGGCCATCCAACTCGTGCGGAAAAACCAGCCAACGGTTAGTTTCATGAACATAATAGTCAGGGCTCAAAGCTGTGACATTTTTCTCAGGCTTAAACCACACCGTTGCAATGCGGATATCTTTTGGCAGGTTGCGTCGGGTCAAACGCTGCAGTTCTGAGATAATCGCTTCAATACTGCGTCCGCGATCAAATACATCATCTATAATCAGAACAGAATTGTCGTAGTTCAGATGCTCCAACAGATACCCTAAATTGTGCACCTGAACCTGATTGTCAGTTTTATCAATACCCTGGTAGTAGGACGTTCGGATTGCAATATGGTCCGTTTCAACACCGGCATATTTCATCAATTCCTGGACAGCTATACCGACAGGCGTCCCACCTCGCCAGACAGCCACAATGAAATCCGGCCGAAAACCGGACTCTATGACTTTGAGCGCCAGGGCAAACGAATCACGCAGTAATTCGTCAGACTTGATGTATATCTTCTCGCTATGTTCTGGATTGATCGTGTCAGACATTTTTTTATTTTTCTTTTTATCCGATGGTAGCTGGCGTAACTGGCAGTGCACCTATGGCGCTGGGTTAAAAACCCAGCGCTCTGGCGTAACGATCGCGATGATAAGCCTGGTTCCCAAAGGCGGTTTCCAACACTCGCGCCCGCTTCAGATAGAAACCTGCGTCGAACTCATCTGTCATGCCGATACCGCCATGAATCTGAATCAGCTGGTTAGACATGACGTGAAGAAACTCACCCACTCGACATTTCGACAGGGAACACACCTCGGCAAGGTTGTCTGCATGGCTGTCAATTGCCTGGAGTGCGTGCTCGGCACA
>CBDUMB010000507.1:0-2778 GCA_965368205.1 uncultured Pseudomonadaceae bacterium
TGGAAATCCCGATCGATCTGCAATATGCGACTGCTGAAGCCGCCACCTTCAGCTTCCCGGAGCAGAGCAAATTTGAACCTGATGAGCAGCTCATCGATCAGGCGGTTGCAAAAATAAAACAAAGCAGCCGACGGATTATTGTGGCCGGTGGCGGCGTCATTGCTGCCGGCGCCAGTGAAGCGCTGCAAAAACTCGCGCGTAAGCTTGATTGCCCGATACTGACCACCGTCGACGGACGCGGCGTGATTGCAGAGGATGACCCTCTGTGTGTCGGCAATTATTACAATAGCGCAGGTATCTACAATGCCATCCAGGGTGCCGATTTAACCATCGCCATCGGCACCAAGTTTGCCGTTGGGGTGGATGGCCAGTTTCAGGCACAAACCCCGCCGGGGGAAATGATTCAGATCGATATCGACGGCAATATGATCGGCCGCACCCATCGGGCACATCTGGGTATTCTGGCGGACGCCAACCTTGCACTCACCGCCCTGAACGCAGGTCTGGACGATCTGTTGCCCAACGATGGCCAGTTCAACCAGACCATCTGGGAAGCGCGCGATGGTGTGCGCGGTGCCATGCGCAAGCGGTTAGGTGAAGACTGGCCCCAGGTGATGGACGCCATACGCGCCAAGCTGCCACGTGACAGTGTCTTTGTGCGGGACCAGACCATATCCGCATACAACTGGGGTAATCAGCAGTTCCCTATCTACGAACCGCGCACTTCTATCAACCCAACCTCTGGCGCGATTGGCCCGGGTTTCCCAATGAGCGTGGGGGCTGCAGTGGCCACCGGGCGCAAAACCGTTGTCATTCACGGTGATGGTGGTTTCATGTTCCATGCCACTGAACTGGCCACCGCAGCGCAGTATCAACTGCCTTTGATCGTATGTGTGTTCAACGACTCCGGCTACGGTGTGCTGCGCTGGCTGCAGGACAATCGCTTTGGACGCATCAACGAAACCGACCTGGGCAAGGTGGCATTTGCCCAGATGGCACAAAGCATGGGGGTGCCCGGCGAACGGGTGGCCAGCGTTGAGGAATTTGCAAACGCATTTGATAGCGCCATGGCTGCCAGCGGCCCTTATCTGATCGATGTTGATATGGAGCACTTCGCGCCGATGGAAATTTCAGTGATGCCGAAGCAGAAAAAAGAAGTCGATCTGCGTAGCTGATCCAGATGGCCATTCGCCTGAACAAACCCTGGATACCACTGGAAGAAGGCATCACACGTCTGCACGGACACCTCGGTGTGTTTCAGTTGGCCGACGCTGAACAACAGATCATCTACATCGGATACGCTGGCGGCAACAGCGTGTTTGGACTGCGAGGCGAAGTCACAACCATGTGCGAAAAACTGGCCGGGAGTGCCTTTGTGCGCGTGGAAATCACCACCGCTTATTTAAGCCGTTACCGCGAGCTGATGATGGTACACATCGCTGACCACGGCAGCCTGCCCTCTGCCAATACCTCGTTTAACCGACCTATTACCTTAGGCAAACTGAGTCCCGCAGGATGAATTTAAATCTGACGCCCGAACAGGATCTGATTATTGGCATGGTGCGCAAATTTGTGCGTGAAGAGATCATCCCGTTGGAGATGCACCTCGATCCCGATGCAGATGAATTAGCTCCAGAAGACAAAGCCCGACTGATCGAAAAAACTAAAGAAATGGGATTATATGGCCTGGATATTCCGCCTGCTTATGGTGGCCCGGACATTGATCTGGTAACCCGCACATTAATTGCAGTGGAAATGTCTCAACATCGTGCCGGGCTATACGCGCCCTGTTATGGCACGTTCGGTGGCGCAGGGCTTGCGCAGCTGTTCGAGGCCACAGAGGATCAGAAGGAACGTTACCTCTATCCCACTCTGCGCGGCGAAAAGCGCGGTTTTTTCGGGTTGTCGGAACCCTCCGGAGGCTCAGACCCAGCCCGCGCAATACAGACTAAAGCTGTGCAGGATGGTGAAGACTGGGTCATCAATGGCGGCAAGTTATGGATCAGCGGCGCTGACCGCGCTGACTTTGGCCTGGTATTCGCCCGCACTGACAGCGATCAGGGGCGCAACGGCGTCACCTGTTTCATCGTCGATACGGATACTCCAGGGTTCCATGTGCGGCGCATCGTGCACACCCTGCGCTCTGCACATTACGCCACGGAACTGCAGTTCGAAGATATGCGCGTACCTGCCAGCAACATTCTGGGCAAACTCAATCGCGGCTTTGCCATCGCCAACGACCGTCTGACCCGACAACGCATTCCTTATGCGGCGGGGTGTATTGGGGTTGCCATCAAAGCACAGGAAATGGCGTTGGAGTACGTGCCACAGCGGGAGACTTTTGGCGCGCCGCTGTCTTCTCGACAGGCCATTCAGTGGATGCTGGTCGACAACGATATCGACATCAAACAGTCACTCTGGTTGACCCTGGAAGCCGCCAACAAAGCCGAACAGGGCGAAGTGTTCCGCAAAGAAGCCGCCATGGCCAAACTGGTGGCCACCGAAGCGGGTGGTCGGGTTGTTGACCGGTGTATGCAGATGTTTGGTGGCTTAGGGGTCGCTAAAGATCTGCCGTTTGAACGCTGGTTTCGCGAAATGCGCATTCGACGTATTGGTGAAGGCCCCTCGGAAGTGCAGCGTCACGTCATTGCCCGGGAACTGCTGGGTGCTTCGCTGCGCTGAATACTGCGGCCAGGCCCTCAACTCACCCTTTAACTCAAGGGGTTCGGAGATAGCGCGTTTCTCCGCCAACAATCGTGCGGTCAACCTGGGTGTTGG
>CBDUMB010000508.1:0-2777 GCA_965368205.1 uncultured Pseudomonadaceae bacterium
TCTGCGAATCTGGCCGTCGACAGCTGCATCGTCTGCAGCCACTTGTACACCTGGTAGCCACCGGCTGCCAAAAACCTCTCCAGATCTTTCTCCACGTCGCATTTGAGTAGCAGGTGTAAGTTCTGCTGACGCTCTCCATCGTGGACTACTGCACCGTCAACATGGCCATCCACGCTTTGCATCAGCACATCACACCAGTTCATCGGTAGCGCCGGCGTGTCTCCCGGGCTGACTAATAACCAGGGCGTGTTACAGGCATGTAGACCACTTAAGATGCCGGCCAGCGGGCCTTGGTAATCCTCTGCTTTAGCTGTCACAGGCAGGTCGGTGACCACCGGTGCCCATTGGCGATAGGTATCCAGATTGCGGTTTGCGCTGATCAGTTTTGGCATCTCAGCAGGTACAGTGGCAAGAATTCTCTGCACCATGGGAACGCCGTGCCAGGGTAAAAGCGGTTTGTCCCGACCCTGCATGCGGTGCCCGGCGCCACCGCAGAGCACCAGCAGGGTTGTATTGCGAATCGTTGCCTCAGGCGACGGTATTGCCAAGTCGCTCTACCGCAGCAGCATAATCTTCCATGAAGTCGTAGACGACAGTACGTGCACTGACAGACGTATTCATCAGGCCTACACCTTGACCCACCCAGTAAGTAGCAAGGTTGCGTGCACCTGCATCGCCAGATTCAGCCAATTTGTCTATTTTGCGCAAAGCCGGCTCGCTGACCAGTGACTGCAAGGGCATAGGTAGAGGCGGGGGTGCATCCTCAGATTGCCAGGCATCAGTCCACTGTGAACGCAGCTGGCGGGTGTACTTACCCGTTCTACTTTTTGAGCGTACGGTCTGTCTTGAATTTGCAGACAACATCTTTTCTTTAA
This sequence comes from uncultured Pseudomonadaceae bacterium, assembly GCA_965368205.1. Lineage (GTDB taxonomy): Bacteria > Pseudomonadota > Gammaproteobacteria > Pseudomonadales > Azotimanducaceae > UBA4421. The sequence continues at coordinate 876 of CBDUMB010000508.1, forward strand.
CAGCAGGATTGGTTTCAGCTTCGGATGTTGTCAGCCACACCGAACCACACCAGGCGCCGTGAGCGCCCATGGCCATGCAGGCGGCCATTTGTTTGCCCGTTACTATGCCGCCTGCTGCCAGCACAGCAACATCGGGGAACTTATCGCCAATAGCGTCCAGCACTTCAGGAACCAGTACCAGGGTGGAGACTTCGCCGCAGTGCCCACCCGCTTCGGTGCCAGAAACGATTAATACATCAACGCCGGATTCGCAGTGTTTAATGGCATGTTCTTTAGCACCCGTCAGCGCACCAACGGCGACGCCCGCTTGTTTAGCGCGCTGCATCATAAACAGCGGTGGCACGCCCAGCGCGTTCACAATCATTTTGATAGGGTGGGAGAAGGCAACGTCAAGAATGGCGTTGGCACCCGTTTCGCGCATGTTGTCGCCGTAACCCGCCTTGGGACGCTGCCAGAGATCCCGAGTGTCAATGCCAGCCTGTGCCAGTATCGATTCGACATAGGCTTTGTGCTCCGGCGGTATTCTTGCTTCGATATCTTCCGGAGACAGATTGCTGCTTTCTTTCGAATCGATGCTGTTGGGCACAATCAAATCGACGCCGTATGACTTGCCGTCGATGTGTTCATCGATCCAGTTCATTTCGATTTCGAGACTTTCCGGAGTATGGCCGGCCGCGCCGAGAACACCAAAACCTCCCGCTTTGCTTACCTCCACTATCACATCGCGACAATGGCTGAACGCGAATAACGGAAACTCAATATCCAGGCTCTCACATAATTTAGAATTCATTTTCTCCCCTTTTGCCCCAGTGCTGTGAATGCGCGTATTATGCCACCAGTTCGGGAGGAGTGTATCGAGGGGATATGTTTGACGTTTTGATTGTGGGCGCCGGCAGCGCAGGTTGCGCAATTGCTGCCCGTGTTTCCGAAGACCCTACCGTTTCTGTGGGCCTGGTCGAGGCGGGACCTGATTACCCGGATCTGACACAACTGCCTCACGATCTGCGCAATGGACACAATAATTCCTACACTGCGCACGATTGGGGTATGGAGTATTCACCAACCCCGCACCGCACAGATCGTTTCCCACGTGGTCGGGTCGTGGGTGGGTCGAGCGCTGTGAATACAACAATCGCTTTGAGAGGTTTGCCGGAAGACTATGACGCCTGGGCAGCTGCCGGCAATGACGGCTGGTCCTGGCAGGATGTATTGCCCGCCTTTAAACGACTCGAGCGTGATCTGGATTATCCCGATGTCAGCTACCACGGTGACAGCGGCCCTATCTCTATTCGCCGCTATCCAAACGACGAGCTGCTGCCCGCTCACCAGGCATTCCTGCAGAGCGCCGCTGACCTGGGCTATCCGGATTGTCCAGATGCCAATGACCCCTGGGCCTGGGGTGCCGGACCACAGCCGATGAACAAGCTCAACGGGGTGCGGATATCAGGCGCGGTGGGCTACCTGGCAAGTGCCAGAATCCGGGAAAATTTAACCATTGTTCCAAACACCCTGGTACGTCGATTGCTGATTGTCGGTGGCAAATGTTGCGGGGTCGAAGTCGAGGACGAGACAGGTGCGGTCAGTGAGATTTCTGCACGGCTGGTTGTCCTCAGCGCAGGCGCGCTGATGACACCGTCAGTTTTGATGCGCAGTGGTATCGGCGCCCGCGCCGAGGTCGCGGATATTGGGGTTGATCTGGTCCGGGATGTACCCGGCGTGGGTAAGAACCTGTCGGATCACCCGGCATTATCGGTTCTGTGTGAAGTCAAAGATGCCAGTCTGATAAATTTTGATGCTCCGATTATCCAGACTATTCTGCGTTACACCGGCGAGCACTCGGAACATCGTTGTGACCTGCAGATCGAACAGATCAGCTTCGCGGGCCGCCGCGGTGGGCCACCG
>CBDUMB010000509.1:0-2756 GCA_965368205.1 uncultured Pseudomonadaceae bacterium
GTTGTGGTATTTGCGGTGCCAGGTGCATTTACCCCCACCTGTTCTCAAGCGCACCTGCCGGGTTTTGTGGTCAACGCTGACGCAATCAAAGCCAAAGGTGTGGATGACATTGTCTGTTTGTCCGTCAACGATGCCTTTGTTATGGGCGCATGGGGCGACAACGCGAACGCCGAAGAGCTGACCATGGTGGGTGATGGTAATGGCGATTTCACCAAAGCGGTTGGTCTGGAGATGGATGGCTCGGGTTTTGGCCTGGGTAGTCGCTCCCAGCGTTACGCCATGATTGTGGAAGATGGAACGGTCACCAAGCTGGCTGTCGAAGCGCCTGGAAAGTTTGAAGTCAGTTCAGCTGAGGCAATTCTTGCTGCGCTGTAAGGTCCACTTCATCGCGAGGTTGTCTCGCTGATGCTGTTGCAGGATAAAGTTGCCCTGGTCACCGGCGGTTCCGGTGACATCGGCGGTGCCATTGCGCGCCGTTTAGGGGCGGAGGGTGCGCGGGTGGCGGTGACCTATGTGGGTGCTCAGGCCGCTGCCGCTGCAACAGTAGCAGACATCCAGGCGGCGGGTGGTGAGGCTTGGGCGGTGCAACTGGATCAGCGTGATCCTGAGGCGATTGTTGCTTGCGTTGCTGCCGTGGCGGCACAGTTTGGTAGCCTGGATATCCTGATCAATAACGCTGCGTGGAACATAGGCATTCCTTTTCCGGATCTTGACGCGCTTGACGCGGAGATATGGGATCGGGTGTTGGAGACAAATCTGCGCGCACCTTTTCTGCTGGCTCGAGCAGCAGCTGACCTGTTGAAGGCCGGTGAAGGCGGGCACATCGTGAATATTTCCTCTGCAGGCGGGATCAGTCCTGGCAGTAGCAGCATCGCTTATTCGTCCAGCAAAGCGGGCCTCAACCACCTGACGCGCTGCCTGGCAGTGGCCATGGCGCCTCAAGTGGCGGTCAATTGTGTTGCACCGGGTCTGGTTGAAGACACGCGGATGGCAGGACGTCTACCGGATGCTGTCGCAGCAGGTGCCCGACGACAGGCGGTTCTGGGCAGAGTGGGTCAGGCTGAGGATATTGCTGAGCAGGTGATGACCTTTGTTACCAGCACCTCGATCAGTGGGCAGACTATGGTGATTGATGGCGGTATGCCCGGCAGCATGCGATAGCCGGTAAGTCGAAAGGTGATGTCGAAACAGTATATTTGTGTGTTTGCAGGGTCCAGTGATGGCCGCCTGCCGGTGTATGGCGAAGCGGCGAGCAACCTCGGTGCGGTGATTGCAAAAAGAGGGTTTGGTCTCGTCTACGGCGGTGCATCCGTTGGCCTGATGAATGAAGTTGCAGAAGGCGCGCTGGCCGAGGGTGGAGAAGTGATTGGTATCCTGCCGGAATGGCTGGAAAGCTGGGAAGTGGCTCATCGGGGTTTGACGGAGTTGCGGATTGTTGAATCCATGCATGCGCGTAAAGCGCAAATGGCTGCCCTGGCAGATACGTTCATTGTGCTGCCCGGCGGCATTGGCAGCCTGGAGGAGTGTTTTGAGATCTGGACCTGGTCGCAGCTGAGCATCCACCAGAAATCTATTGGGCTGTTAAACGTTGATGGATATTACGATCAACTCGAGGCTTTTCTGGATCACACCGTGAACGAAGGTTTTCTGCGTCCTACCCATCGACAGCTGTTGCTGTCAGACAGCGATCCACAGGTGCTGCTGGATGCGCTCCTGGCGCAAACGTTACCCAGCGCCGGGAAGTGGGAGCAGACCTAGTCAGCTCACAGGCGCTGGCGAATCAGTCGCAGTGGCTTCGGTCAGAAGTTTCTCACGTACCTCACCAACAGGCCTGATCAGGCACTCCTGTGCTGCGGTTGCAACCAGTTCACCCGCACGATTAAAAAAATGTCCGCGCACAAATCCTCTGGCACCACTGGCATTGGGCGATTCTTTGGCAAACAGTAACCATTCATCGGCGCGAAAAGGGCGATGGAACCACAGACTATGGTCAAGGCTGGCGCCTCGCACATTTTCCCTCAGGGCGTTGCGGCCGTGGGGCAGCATTGACGTCGACATGAAATCCAGATCCGACATGTAAGCCAGCATGGCCAGATGGACTTCCGGATTGTCAGGCAACAGATCCCGGGATTTCAGCCAGGTGTGTTTGAACGGCGGGTGTTCGCGGGTATCACTCATGAGAATGCGTTCAACCTGGCGAGAATCGATGGCCTCAAAGCGAAAGCTGAAACGGGCCATTTCCGGGTGGGTTTTGGCCATGGCTTTAAACGCTTCCAGGTCCGAGCGAAGTGATTCAGGTGGTGGTACGTCAGGCATGGGTTGAGAGTGCTGCATGCCTTCTTCTTCTTTCTGCCAGGAACAGGACAGACTGAAAATGGCCCGTCCGTGCTGAATAGCAGCCACCCGGCGAGTGCTGAAAGAGCGACCATCACGAATACGATCAACTTCGTAAAGTATCGGTACCTGCCAGTCACCGGCGCGCAGAAAATAGGCGTGCATGGAGTGAAGCTGATGGGGTGCTTCAACTGTGCGGTAAGCCGAGACCAGGGCCTGGGCGAGTACCTGGCCGCCGAACACGTGCTCGGTGTTGTGGTTTTGACCACGGTATAAGTCGCGTTCAATCTGCTCGACGTTAAAAAGGTCGATGATTTCTTCTAATACGGGGTTCATAAAGTTAGTCAGTGGTTTTTGTTGACGGTTGATTTTCTGAGCGGCGCTAATATCAGCATGTTTAAGTTTTTGGCACAATGTCTCCA
>CBDUMB010000510.1:0-2755 GCA_965368205.1 uncultured Pseudomonadaceae bacterium
TGCACTGCAGCGCGCCGAAGAAGCTGCAGCTGGGCAGGTTTTTACCTGCCACACCGGTACGTATTCTGCTTGATAACAGCAATCGTGATCTGACCAGTATCGTTGCTCATGAACAGTTAAACGTATTGTGCCAGCATGTGAAGAAAGTCATGCGGCCGGCTATTCTGAAAGAAATCCGTGCACCTCTAACAGATTTGCTCAAGCAGGCGCAGGCACTGACGCAACCGCGTGAGAGTGATCTCAAAGCAGCCGCTGTTGAACGTGCGCAGAGTATCCTTGGTGGAGAAATTACACGGCTGCAGCAGCTGCAGAAAGTGAATCCAGCCATTCGTGAAGAAGAGATTGCTTTTTTTATCGAGCAAAAAGAGCAGGTCTTGAAACATGTTTCTCAGGCCAGCCTTGAGCCACAAGCTGCCAGGGTCATCATTACCACCTGAGGTCACGGATTATGACATTCGGTTATCTGCGCTGGCCGTGGCTGATGATGCTGGTAACAGCTGTACTGCTGTTTGCTTCAGCGTATTACGCCACGCAATTTCGTTTTGATGCCTCTTCTGAAAACCTGGTTGTTCAGGGTGACAAGGACCTTGCCACTTATGAGCGGGTGGCCAGGACCTTTGGCGGTGATGATTTTCTGTTTGTCACGTTTCGCCCGGAATCCCTGCAGCCTGTGTCTGCAGCTTCGTTAGGCGTTCTTGAACAACTGTCATCCGATCTGGCGGCGGTTGAGGGCGTCAGATCAGTCTTCAGTATTCTTGATGCTCCGCTGTTGAAAAGCCCACCGATGAGCCTGGCGGAGTTAGCCGACGGTTTTCGTACCTTGCGTGCTGATGATGCTGATTTGGATCTGGCCCAGGAAGAACTGGTTAACAGCCCATTCTTTCGTGAGTTACTGATCACTGCTGATGGTACTGCCAGTGCCATCAAGGTGACGCTGGCGGCGGACCAGGCACTGATTGCAGTTACTGCAGAGCGAGAGGCGCTGCGCGCAAGCGGCCAGATCGATGGCCCGGAGTGGCAGGCTGCCAATGACGCCTACAACGCCGGCCGTGAAAGCTTCCTTGCCGAGCGTGAACAACTGATTACTGCGATACGTCAGGTCAAGGAAAAGTATGCTGATCAGGGCACCCTGCATCTGGGTGGCGTGCCCATGATTGCTGCAGACATGATTTCCTACGTTAAACAGGATCTGCTGGTATTTGGCGGCTCTGTGATTGCGCTGATGGCGCTGGCTCTGGGTATGTTTTTTCGCAGTCTCCGTTTTGTAGTTTTACCCATCCTCACCGCTGCCATAGGTGTGTTGTATACCGTCGGTTTCCTAGGATTTCTGCAGTGGCAGGCAACGGTCATATCGTCGAATTTTGTGGCGTTGTTAGGTATTACAACAGTATCGCTGACGATTCACCTCATACAGCACTATCGTGAGTTGCAGCACACGCGCGCGGAGCTTGAGAAGCGTGATCTTGTTCTGACCACCATGCAGGAAAAATTTGCACCCTGCTTTTTTACCGCGATCACAACCATGGCGGCTTTTGGATCCCTGACCGCCAGCGGTATTCTGCCTGTTGAATATTTCGGTTGGATGATGTGCATTGGTATTGTCATTGCGTTTGTCGCTACCTACACGTTTTTTCCGGCAGTACTGTTGTTGCTGCCCAAAGACCCGGCGCGCAAAACGACTGGCGATTCCAACACCTTTATACGGACCCTGGGTGAACTGTCGCGGTGGCGACCTGGCGTAGTTGTATCGTTAGGTATGCTGGTTGGTGTGTTTGCCTATTTCGGCATTACACAAGTCTCGTTGGACAATCGATTCGCCGAGTATTTTGATGAAGATACACAGATTTATCAGGGCATGTCGTATATTGATCAACAGCTTGGGGGCACCATCCCCTTTGATGTTGTGCTGCGCTTCCCAGCCTACGAAGACGAAGTGTTTGATGAAGAAGACGATTTCGGGTTTTCTGCGGAGGACGAGGATTATCCGGAGCGCTATTGGTACACACGCTCAATGCTCGATCGGGTTGAACAGATGCATCGTTATCTGCAGAGTCAACCTCAGGTAGGTAAAGTGCTTTCTCTTACAGCGTTAGAAGACTTTGCCAGAGATTTCACTGATGGCGCAAAGCTTTCGAGTCTTGAAATTGCGGCCATCCTGGGTGAAGTGCCCGCAGAGTTGCATGCAGAATTGATCAAACCCTACGCGTCGCCAAGAACCGGTGAGATGCGGCTGTCGGGCCGGATTATTGAAAGCGGGGAAGCGTTTGATCGTGAGGTTTTTCGTCAGCAGATTGAAAACTTTGCTCAAACTGAATTGTCTCTCAGCGACGCTGCGGTCACTGTGACCGGCATGATGATCCTGTTCAACAGCATGTTAAATCAGTTGTTGGCGTCTCAGGTGGATACGCTGAGCTATGTCATGTTAGCTGTGTTCGTCATGTTTCTGTTGCTGCTGAGGTCAATTCCTCATGCCCTGTTAGGGATGATTCCCAATAGTCTCGCGGCGGCCACCGTTATTGGATCCATGGGCTTTGCGGGTATCCCGCTGGATATGATGACCACCACAATTGCTGCTATCTGTGTAGGCATCGGTGTGGATGACACCATTCATTATCTGCACCGCTTCCGGGTTGAGTACGCAAGGTGGGGGGATGCTCGAGTCGCTGTGAGTTTCAGCCATGCCAGTATTGGCCGCGCACTTTTCTATACTTCTGTGACGGTCATGATGGGATTTTCGGTGCTGTATTTTTCGAAT
>CBDUMB010000511.1:0-2746 GCA_965368205.1 uncultured Pseudomonadaceae bacterium
GTCTGGACACGGCAAGTTTAGCCGCGGTGGCTTATGGGCATACGGTCTTAAGTGAAGCCTGCCAGCGTGCGGGGCTCAGCTTCGATCAAAGCCTTGCCCACGACGCGGCCTATGATGTTGAACGCACCGCGCAGTTATTCTGCCACATGGTCAATGGCTGGCCTTTCGACCCCATGGTAATTAGCGCTCAGCCAACCTCTCCAGCCAACTGAAGCGCGCTTTATTCAGGCGCTGGATCGGCTGCGCCGTTTTCTTCAAGCAGAGTCTGTAACTCGCCGGATTCAAACATCTCAGTAATGATGTCACAGCCACCAACAAGTTCTCCGCCTACCCACAATTGCGGGAAAGTTGGCCAGTTGGCGTAACCGGGCAAGGTCGCGCGGATTTCCGGATTGCTCAATATGTCGACGTAGGCAAACCGCTGGCCGCACGCCACCATGCACTGCACCGTCTGGGCTGAAAATCCGCATTGCGGCGCCTGGGGTGACCCTTTCATGTACAAAAGGATGGGGTTATCTGCAATTTGCGCCTTGATCGCGCTCACAACTTCTTCAGACATGGCAAACACTCATTGAAAAAAATTGGCGCTATTGTAGCGATTTGCGACAAAATTGCTTATACCTTTGCGTCCTACAAAGACCAGTTCGGACACAATCCGCTTAATCACTCATGCCTTATACATTTGATCAGGTTATCGACCGACGCAACACTCAAAGTACCAAATGGGAAAAATTTGCGGCGGATGTGCTGCCGTTCTGGGTCGCAGATATGGATTTTGCCGCACCGGAAATGATTCTCGAGGCGCTGCGTCGACGGCTTGATCACCCGATTCTGGGATACACCACAGAGCCGGACAGTTTGACCGAAGCGTTTCAGCGATGGCTTGTCCATCATTATAACTGGGACGTACCTGCTGGCTGGGTATGCTGGGTGCCTGGCGTGGTACCGGCGCTGAATCTGAGCGCACGCACGTTGCCCGTCGGCAGTGAGATTCTCATACCCACCCCCGTCTACCATCCTTTTCTGGCCGTAGCCAGCAACGCAGGCCTGGGTGAAATTCAAGTACCCATGCAGGTTACAAACGGCAGGTGGCACATGGATTTTGATGCTCTGGCTGATGCGCTTACGCCACAAACGCGCATGCTGATGATCTGCAATCCACAGAACCCAACCGGGCGTTGTTATGACACCGACGAACTGAACCTGCTTGCAGATTTCATCGAAAAACACGACCTGTTGCTGGTCAGCGATGAAATTCACTGCAATATTCTGCTCGACCCGAGCAGCACCCACCAACCGTTAGGCAAGCTCCACCCCGCTCTGGCTCCGCGGACCATCCATTTATATGCCGCCACTAAAATCTACAATATCCCAGGTATCAGCTGCGCTGCCGCAGTGATTCCAGACGACAAACTACGGCGTCAGTTCATGCGTGCACGGGCAGGTTTATTACCCGGCATTGGACCGTTGGGTTTTCTGAGTTCAGAAGTTGCCTTCAACGATCGTTCGAGCTGGGTACCAGACCTGCTGACGTACCTGCGGGATAATCTGGCGGCGGTGCAGGCTTGTGTGGGTGAGCGGCTGACGCCATTGGAAGCCACGTACCTTGCCTGGATAAATGTCGCAGACCTAGGTCTGCCGGATACAGAAGCCTATTTTGCTCAGCACGGGATTGGTATTTCTCCCGGCGCGCAGTTTGGCAATGCAGACTACATTCGTTTCAATTTTGCCTGCCCGCGCGCCACTCTGGACCAGGGCCTGAACCGTTTGAGCCACGCGATAAGCCTGGCACAGGCCAAATAGTAACGCATTGTAACCCTTGAACCAGCCATGCGGCTGGAGTATCGTCCCACGCTTGGATGAGGCGGCATACGTGCCGCCTTTTGTATTTCTGACGTGTGCGTTCAGACTTTAAAACACATGCAGATCACTTTAATCATGCCCAGGACTGTGCTGTTGTGAATCATTTAATGAACACCTACGCTCGTTTGCCGGTTGCCTTTGCCAGTGGCGAAGGCACCTACCTGCTGGATACGCAAGGCAATCGTTATCTGGACGGGTTGTCAGGCATCGCCGTTGTTGGTGTCGGCCACGCTAACCCGCGTGTTGCGGACGCTATTGCACAACAGGCTAAAACACTGACGCATACGTCAAATCTTTACGAGATACCCCTGCAGGAAAAGCTCGCCGACCGCTTATGCGCGCTGTCAGGCATGGAGAAAGTTTTCTTTTCGAATTCTGGCGCAGAGGCCAATGAAGCAGCCATCAAACTGGCGCGCATAAAAGGCAATCGCCAAGGCATCAAGAAACCCACCACCATCGTCATGGATGGCAGCTTTCACGGGCGCACCATGGCGACGCTGACCGCTACGGGAAATCGCAAAGTACATGCTGGTTTCGAGCCGCTGTTGTCTGGTTTTGTGCGTGCACCGTACGATGATATCGACGCGGTTGCGCTGATTGCCGCAAACAATCCCGACGTGGTTGCTGTATTTGTTGAGCCGGTCCTGGGTGAAGGCGGCATTCATATTCCAGACGCTAACTATCTTTCTGAGCTGCGCAAAATATGTGACGAGCATAACTGGTTATTGATGCTCGACGAAGTTCAAACCGGCAATGGCCGTACCGGCAAATATTTTGCTTACCAGCACACCAACTGTTTACCCGATGTGGTCACTACCGCCAAAGGGCTGGGCAACGGCATGCCCATAGGTGCCTGTCTTGCACGGGGTGAAGCGGCAGAATT
>CBDUMB010000512.1:0-2745 GCA_965368205.1 uncultured Pseudomonadaceae bacterium
TACCTCACTGCAGCTGGAGACTGTTATTTTTGCCCGTCTCCATTGGCAAGGTCTTTAAGCGTAAACCCCGTCACGCCACTTGCGAGCCCATCTTCAAAAGAGGCCCACATGGAAGATGCATGCGTATCTTCCATTGGTAACTCACTGGGGAGTATCGATTCATCCTGGCTACGGATACAGGTGATCAGATCACTGATTGGAATTGTTTCCCAGGATCGAGCGGGTACATATCCCGTACCTTCACCTTGGGTTCGAATCACCAGTTGTGCGGATTCCATTGGCGCCAGTACAGACTCTACCAATTGTGCGGGTACAGCCAGTTTGTCAGCGATGGATTCAGCGCTCAGCGGCGACTGACCCTGATAGTAACGTGCACCGATTATCGCAGCGATCGCAAAAGCCAGCTTTTCACGCATGCGAATACTTAAAACCACCGACTGCTGACTGGCGAAATAAGGATTCTGTATATAGAAGCTGATGCTGCAGCCGATGAGCAGAATCATCCAGGCCACGTACAGCCAGATCATGAAAAATATTGCCGTCGCAAAACCCGAATAGATGGCGGAATAGTTTCCTGAATTGCCGACAAAGGCAGCAAAACCCAGACCGCCGGCATTCCACAGCAGGCCCGAGATAACACCCCCTACCAAGGCAGGCCGCCAGCGGACTTTTATGTTGGGCACAAAGGCGTAGACAAATGTGAAAGTGAAAATAACCAACGCTACCGGTATGGCACGCGTGGCCAGATCAAGCAGCCAGCCCAGAGGCGCAACACCGGCCAGTGTTTCCACGATGCTGGTGTTCATGATTGTGGCCCACATCCCGGTTGCCGCCACCATCAGTGTCGGACCCACAAAGATCAGGGTCAGATAATCTCTCACCCGTTCTGGAAACGAACGATCGCGTTCCACCCGCCAGACAAAATTGAACGCCCGTTCGATCTTCTGCATCAAAGAGATAACGGCGTAGAAGAGCATGCCAAAGCCAATATAACCGAGCACCGAGACGCTGGTGTTGTCGATAAATTCAACAAACCGCAGAGCGATCTCCTCCGCCTTGTCACCCAGTGGCGCCAGAAAAGTAATCAGGAAAGGTTCTATTTCGCGATGTACACCAAAACCCTTCAGGACCGAGAAGCTGATTGCCAGCAACGGTACAAGGGACAGCAGTGTTGTATAAACCAGACTCATCGCGCGCAGAGTCAGCTGTCCCTCCCAGATGTCTTTTGCAACCTGGGTGATAATCCGCACGGATCTTGCCAGCAAACGTCGGCTGCGGGGCATGTCTTCCAGGTCTGTATGCCAGACATGAGTTTTGAATCGGTCAGCAAACGAACCTGGGGTAGCTGCCTCAGCGTTATCTGGCACGGGCTAAAACCTGTGTGCGGGGATTTGTTTCAAGAGTAGTCCTTTCCTGCGGGGTTCGACAGCTACGCGTTCAATTATTAGCAGCTATCAGAATCACATAATTTTCTCCAAATTTTAAGTTGCGAATCGCAAAACCCTTTCACGGGACGTTTATCTTCATTGTGTAGAATCGGCATCATGTGTATCTATCAAGCAAACCGGCAGCCATGAGGGCTCTACAGCAGGTCACCGTATGGTACGACTCGGGCTGCCCTCTGTGTGTTCGTGAAATCGCGCTTATGCGTCGGTTGGACAAACGTGGTGCGATCGACTTCATCGACCTGCACAGCGACGCGTGTAGCCCGGTCGATCGCGAGACCCTTCTGACCCGGCTACACGCCCGCGACACAGACGGCTCCCTGGTATCCGGCGCTGCCGCGTTTGCGGCCATGTGGCGCGCTGTGCCGTTGTTGCGGCCACTCGGATTAGCAGCCAGGTGGCGGCCGCTGCTTGCTGCGCTGGAATGTGGGTATCGTGGGTTCCTGCGGCTGCGGCCAGGTCTGCAGGGATTAGCCCGACGCTGGGTGGGCGAATGACAACAAATTTAGGCCCTGGCGAGTTGAGCCGCGTCATTGAGATGGCCTGGGAGGATCGCACCTCTTTTGATGCTATTGCGCGATCAACCGGTCTGAGTGAGCCCGAGGTCATCCAGCTCATGCGCACAAACCTCGGCACCCGCGCCTTTAAACGCTGGCGTGCGCGTGTTGCTGGACGTGCGACCAAACACGAAACACGCCGATCGCCGCAGGTGCTGCGCCATCAGGCATCCACGCACAACAAGGCCAATCGTTAAGTCTGCTTTTAGCCTAAAACCCGCGCCTCGGATCTTCTGGGGAAACCCCCCATTGCAGTCTGTGCATAATCCATTAAATTGGACGATTTCCTGTTTAAGGTGGGTATCATGCAAAGAAGCGTCACGATCGGTTGGATACTGTCAGCCACGCTGATTCTGGGTCTTTCTGGATGCCTTGCGCCTAAGGCAGGTGATCCAAACCCGAGCTTTGATGGTGCCAGGCTATATCGAGAAAATTGTGCATCCTGCCACGGGCAAACGGGTGCGGGTGATGGCCCCATGGTTCCGCACCTGGGAGCGCCTCCATCAAATCTGCGTACGTTAAGCGCCATGAACAACGGTGTGTTTCCGCGTATGGACGTGATACGGCAAATTGACGGACGGGAGATGCGTGCCGTGCATGGGTCAACCGAGATGCCTGTATGGGGGTGGCAGTTCAGTCGCAGAGACAACGACATGCGGGACCCAGCTAAGCAGACTCAGGCGAGAATCAACGCGCTGGTTGATCATCTGCAAACTATGCAGGATTGAACGTTTCGTTGGATG
>CBDUMB010000513.1:0-2727 GCA_965368205.1 uncultured Pseudomonadaceae bacterium
CGCGTTCTTACCGGCTACAGCAAACTCCACCGCCGCCTGGCCTAACGCATAAGCCTGCTCAACATCTGTGGCAGATGCGATATGTCTTGCCGCGCGTTGAAGATAGTCCGCCACCGCCCAGTGATATTTGTAACCCAGCTTGGCTTTGATCATCTCTGCCAGCATCGGCGCAACGCCGCCCAGCTGTGTATGACCGAAGGCGTCTTTACCGCCTGCATCAGCCAGAAATGAACCATCTTTGTACTGCGCGCCTTCCGAGGCAACAATCACGCAGTAACCTTTGTCTTTGACCGTCTGTTTTACTTTCTGCAGGAATTTGGTCTGCACAAAAGGCACTTCCGGCAGCAGGATGATATGTGGTGCATCGCCATTGGTTTCCTGAGCCAGCGAGGCTGCTGCTGCGATCCAGCCCGCATGGCGGCCCATAACTTCCAGCACAAAGATTTTTGTTGAAGTCTCACACATGGACGCTACGTCCAGTGCGGCTTCACGGGTCGAGACAGCCACATATTTGGCCACCGAGCCAAAACCCGGGCAACAGTCTGTGAACGGCAGATCGTTATCCACGGTCTTGGGCACACCGATACACGTCAGGTCGTAGCCGCTCTGATGCCCGAACTGGGCGACCTTATTGGCGGTATCCTGTGAATCACCGCCACCGTTGTAAAAGAAATAGCGGATGTTGTGGGCTTTGAACACGTCCAGCAGTCGCTGGTACTCACGTGCGTTCTCCTGCAGAGATTTCAGTTTGTAGCGGCAGGAGCCAAAGGCGCCGCTGGGTGTCTGACGCAAGCCGGCTATGTTTTTTGCCGATTCTTTAGACGTATCAATCAGCTCTTCATTCAGCGCGCCCAGAATGCCGTTACGACCGGCATAAACTTTACCAATTACATCTTTGTGCTGGCGCGCTGTCTCAATGACGCCACAGGCTGAGGCATTGATCACTGAGGTCACACCACCGGATTGCGCATAAAAAGCATTGGCTTTAGCCATAACAATACTTGTCTCCATTGGGTTTAATTCGATTTACGTTGCAAAAAAACGCGACCTATTGTCCGTGAAGGCCGCTATTTGTGCGACAATTTATTTATTCCGATTGATTGACGTGCATGAAATCTATTTTCCAGTTGTTCTGGCGCATCTGTCTGTTTCGCGACGGCCCGGAGACCATTCCCGCCAACAACGTGTTGCTGTTGCTGACACTGTTCGCCAATGCAGCCCTGAATATTGTGGTGCAACTGGCCTGGGGCGGCGAGAACGTCACTGTTCTGCGTGCAATCACCATCGCCATTGTCAGCCTGGCGGGTACCGGCGCGCTGGTCTGGTTTGTGATGATGCTCATGTCATTGACCAATCGCCTGCCGCAGACGCTTACCGCTATTTTTGGTGCTGAAGTTATTCTCACAAGCCTCAGTGCCCTGCTGTTACTGTCCAGTGATGCACTCGGCACAAGCGTGACTCGCTTTGTCATCACCATGCTGACGCTCTGGAGCCTTGCGGTTTACGGCTTTATCTTTCATCGCGCCCTCAATATCCACATTGGCCTCGGTATTGGCATGGCGCTTTTTGTGGTTATTTTTTCAATGGCCATCACTCAAACGGCGCTTGCCACATGACCAAACATATTTACTTCCTGGGCATCGGCGGCACGTTAATGGGCAGCCTTGCACAACTGGCGCAGCAGATGGGTTTCACCGTCAGTGGCAGCGATGCCAGCGTCTACCCGCCAATGAGTGATCAGCTGGCTGCCGCGGGCATTACCGCGCACGAGGGCTTTGACCCGGCACAACTGGACCCTGAACCCGACATGATCGTGATCGGCAACGCCGGTCTGCCACGCGGGCACGAGGCGGTGGAGTACATTCTGGAAAAAGGTCTGCCATATACCTCCGGGGCGCAATGGCTGGGCGAAACCGTTTTGCGTAATCGCTGGGTGCTGGCGGTTGCGGGCACCCACGGCAAGACCACTACCGCATCCATGCTGGCGTGGATTCTTGAGCAGGCGGGCCTGGCGCCAGGTTATCTGATTGGTGGCGCGCCGATGAATTTTGAACAATCTGCTCGGCTGGGGGAGCGCCCATTTTTTGTTGTTGAAGCGGATGAGTACGACACCAGCTATTTCGACCGCCGTTCAAAATTTGTTCACTACCGGCCGCGCACGCTGGTCCTGAACAATCTCGAATATGATCACGCGGATATATTCCCGGACATCCAGTCGATTCAAACTCAGTTTCATAACCTGCTGCGCACCGTGCCAAAAACCGGCCTGATACTGGCACCCAGCAATGATGACCATATCAACGAGGTTCTTGCGATGGGCTGCTGGTCTGACGTTGCGCGGGTCGGTGAACGTGCCCCGAAGAAAGTCATCAGTAACGACATCGGCGAACACTGGCAGGTGGGAACCGCCAGCTCAGACGGATGTGAATTCGAGGTCATGCTCAATGCCAAAAGCCAGGGTCATGTCAGCTGGAATCTGATTGGTAAACATAATCAGACCAACGCATTGAATGCCATTGCTGCAGCACGACATGCCGGCGTGCCCGTCAGCGAGGCGATAACGGCGCTGGGCAAGTTCAGCGGCGTTAAACGGCGTCTGGAAATTCTGTTCGACAATGACCAGTTTGCTTTATACGACGACTTTGCCCATCACCCCACCGCCATCCGCACAACGCTGGAAGGCTTACGCAAGCAGGCTGGCAGTGACGATATCATCGCGCTGATTGA
>CBDUMB010000514.1:0-2712 GCA_965368205.1 uncultured Pseudomonadaceae bacterium
TGGGTTTTATCTGGTTACTTGAATTCGCCAACCGCTTTCTCAACACCAGCCACATCAAACACTGCCGGCTGATTCGCAGAACAATACAAGGGATGACGGGGCTGACTATGTTCATGGTCATCCTGTGGCCAGGCAACAATGCTTATGTGCTGCAAACGATCATGAGCTTCGTGGTGTTGTCCGCACTGCTGTTTATTGGCATCAACACATCTTTGAATGGCATACGCAACGGCCGCCTCTTTCTCGCTGCAAATGGCATGTTTGCTATCGGTGCATTTTCCCATATGAGTATGTTGATGGGCTGGCTGGCGCCACACCCGATGTTGCAACATGGCATTCACATTGGCTCGCTGGCAGAGTTGATACTCCTCGCTGCCGGGCTGGTACGACACCTGCGCGCCAACGAAGAAGCTCGTTTCGCCGCATTCAACCAATCCCAGGAGCTGGTAAGGCGTAATCACGAATTACGCACCGCCTCGGCTCTGGCTGAAGAACATCGCCAGTTACAGAAGTCTCTACAACAGGCGCAGAAACTTAAAACCATCGGCCAGCTGGCCGGCGGATTTGCCCACGACTTCAACAATATTCTCGCCAGCATTCTCGGCTTCGCCGAACTGGCGCGGGACAAAACTGCCGCCTCAGACCGGGCCACGCTGCTGCGTTACATTGGTGAGATCCAACAATCAGGCGAACGTGGCGCTAACCTGGTAAAACAGCTGCTCACCTACAGTCGCAGCACCAGTTCAGCACCTCGTGAACTCAACCTTGGCCAGGTTCTGGAACAGTCCGGTGAGCTCCTCCGAGGCAGCCTGCCAGCCACTGTAAAAATACAAACACATATCCCGCAGCAGTCTGTACGTTTATCAATCGATCCTGAACAGCTGCAGCAGGTGCTGGTTAACTTATCTATCAATGCAGCAGAGGCAATGGACAACCGCGGCCAGATTGATATCTACCTCGAAGAGGAAAAGCTGCAGGGTATGCGCTGTACCTCGTGCCTGACGCGTTTCAACGGCGACTACATCGCAATCAAAATCGAAGACAACGGCGCCGGTATATCCGGCAGCGCAGAGAACCTGTTTACGCCATTCCAAACCAGTAAAGAAGTCGGTCAAGGTACAGGGCTGGGGCTGTCTGTTGTGCACGGCATCGTGCACGAACATGGCGGTCACGTACATGCCAGCAATCGCGCGGACGGCGGTGCGCGGTTCACCATCTACCTGCCACACAACGCAACCGTGGCGTTGGGTGCAACAGATACGCACAAACGCATCTTACTGATTGAAGATGACCCATCCGTTGCCAGCTATCTGCAATCGCTGTTTGAAAATGAGGCTTATCACACCACCTTTGCGACTATGCCTACGGAAGCTTTAGAAACTTTTGTAGCAAATCCGGATGCGTTTGATCTGGTGATCACAGACTATCTGATGCCACAAGGTACGGGCCTGGAACTGGCTGAAGACATCCACGCGCTGCGCCCAGATCTGCCTATTCTGCTGACAACCGGTAACGCCAACAATCTGGACAAGAGCGCACTCACGTCAGCGGAACTGGCCGGTATATTCGAAAAACCACTGAACTCAGAGCAATTACTGGCTAAAATCCGCGGACTTCTAGCCAGCTGATTGAACTATGACAAGCCAACTACCGGCTGCCTCCAAACAGAAAGTTGCTGTTGTGCAGCACTGTGCAACCACCGATGTGGAAAAAAATCTAGCCACTTTGGAGTCCCTGTCACAACAGGCGGCCAGCGAAGGTGCAGATGTGATCACCTGGCCGGAAGCCTTTGCTTATCTGGGCCGCCATGACGGCAAACGCGAGATACTGGAGGCGCTACCAGACGGAGGACCGATCTTTCATCGCTGCGCTCAGCTCGCGCAACGTTTGAACTGCGAATTACTCCTCGGCGGATTCCATGAGTCTGCTCCAGACTCAGACAAGTGTTTCAATACCAGCGTATATCTGGGCCGAGATGGCAACATCAAAGCGATGTACCGCAAAATCCATCTGTTTGACGTCAATATTAAAGACGGCCCAACCTTGCAGGAGTCACGCCAGACAGAAGCCGGGGAACAGGCGGTCGTCGTGGACACTTTATTCGGTCGCCTGGGTTTGACGGTTTGTTACGACGTCCGGTTTCCCATGCTTTATCAGAATCTTGCCGATCAGGGTGCTATTGCCATGTCAGTGCCTTCAGCATTTACCGCCACCACCGGAGCCCTGCACTGGCATACCCTGCTTAAGGCCCGCGCTATCGAAACTCAGAGTTATGTCATAGCACCCGCGCAACATGGCCAGCACAGCAAACATCGCGCGTCTTACGGGCATTCGTTAATCGTCGACCCCTGGGGCAAGGTGGTTGCTGAACTGCCTGATGGTGACGGCTACGTGATCGCGGAAGTGGATCCGGAACAAACCCTTCAAGTTCGCTCCGAGATTCCCAGCCTCGCCAATCGCAGGCACTTCACGTAGGCTGCGCGCATGTCTGATTCAGTCAAATTCCGGGGCAGTGGCATCATCGTGCTGGCGGCCATCGTCGTGATTGCTGCCGGCTTAAAAGCCTCGCAAGATCTGATGGTGCCGTTTTTGCTGGCTGCTTTTATTGCCACCATCGCTGCAACACCCATGTTCTGGCTACAGAAAAAGGGCCTGCCCGCAGCTTTCACTCTACCTGTTGTCATGATCTTCATTGTTCTACTGGTGTTTCTT
>CBDUMB010000515.1:0-2712 GCA_965368205.1 uncultured Pseudomonadaceae bacterium
AAGCCAGCAAGAACAATCATGGTTCATCGTCCAACGGCCTGCAGGCTGCGGCGATTGCCGCCTGTCGCGATGCCATGGCGTTTTTCAGCATCAACTTTACCCGCGAACCTGCCGTGCAGAAATGGATCGCGGCGGGCAAGCCATCCCTACCCGCTCCTGTGACCACCAATGACAGTCCAGCGGTTGAGCGTGATGTGGAAACTACAGCAACCAGTCAAGAGGGTGACCCGGCATGAAGCCAATACTGTGTATCTGCACAACACTGATTTCTATTTTCTTGTTAAGCGGCTGTGTGACATCAACGGTTCAGCAGGTCCGACAGACGCCGACCGCTATGCAGGAAGGTGACTCCATTGTTGTCATCGGCAGACGTAACCGACCCAGCCAGGCTGAAGCCGAACTGGACTTCATCGACTGCGTGGGACGCAGTGTGAGCAGCGGTAGTAATGGCGTTCAGGTGATCAGCGAGCAGGATTTTATGGATGCCATGTTTCCCTGGTTCGAACCTCGCACAGCACCCATGAACACCACTGACCTGCCGAGTCTGCTGACACAGCCTTTACTGGCTGAGCGCGTCCGCGAGATCGGCTTGAAGTATCTGGTCTGGCTTGAAGGTTCTACCAAGCGCGTTGCCCAGGGCGGGAGCCTGAGTTGCACGATCACACCCGGCGGCGGCGGTTGTTTTGGCTTCCTGAGCTGGGAGAATGATTCTTCTTACGAAGCCTCTATCTGGGATACCCATACGGCCAAAACCGCCGGTCGAATCAGTTCAGATGCGGCGGGCACCAGCTACATGCCCGCTATTGTGGTGCCTATACCGCTGATCGCCCGGGTGCAGTCATCTGCCTGCTCAAGTCTCGGTGAGCAATTAAAGCTTTTTGTACAAAACAGCTCTTAAGCTACTGTTTTTTCGGCCTTATATCTAAGACTTCACCTTCATAGCGCTCAGGCTCAATGGCATACCATTCCTGCAGTTTGGCATCGTGTTTCTTCGACATCAGGTCGCAGAATTCGTAAAAAGTAGGCCGCCCGGGGTCGGTAATGACAACACGTTCAACACCAGCTTTAAATGCTCGGTTAACCAGGCGCCCCAGCGGCTTAACCAATGAATCCCAGAAACAGATATCACTGCCGACAATGTAACGCTGGCCCGCCAGGTCCGCGCTTTTCACCTTGGTGAAGTCCGCCTGCAGATGCTTGATTTCAACCCCATTCAATTCCGCCAGTACGTCTAAAAAGGGAAACACTGCCGAATCCAGATCCACCGCCGTCATTTTTGCTTTGAAGTGATGGCCACAGAAAACCGATGCCGGGCCCCAGCCACAGCCGATTTCCATAGCAGATGCCCCCCGCCGGATGCCATGGTGTGTCAGGTAATCCATCAGAACAAAGCTGGACCCCCAGGTCTTGTGACCGTGGATAGACGGTTGATAACGCTTCTTCAGCGCTTTGATCAGATTATGTTTGTTATCGAGTAAAAAAATCCCGTACGCATAATCAATATGCGGCTCGGGTACCCGCTCCAGTCTGGGCATAGAAGTTCCTCAAATAGGCCAATTATTGGCTCGCTAAAATACCCGACTAATTTACTTGGGTATTACCAAAGGTTAAACTGCGGCCATCTTTTGTAACCCGGCGGCGCATCGCCAGACAACCGGGCTGACATACCAAGAGTTTACGCATCATAGAGGACATAGTGTGAGCCATTCTGTCGACGATTTGGTTGAATCCAACGCTGAATACCAGGCTGGGTTTGTTTCCGACATTGAATCAGACACCATTGCACCGGGTTTGGACGAATCTGTGGTGCGTTTCATATCCGCCAAAAAAGGTGAACCCGAATGGCTCACCGAGTGGCGTCTGCAGGCCTACACACAATGGCGCAATATGACGGCACCGGAATGGGCGCATGTCCACTTCCCACCGGTGGACTTTGAGGCCATTTCCTACTACTCCGCACCTAAAGATATGTCTGATGGACCAAAATCTCTGGCAGACGTCGATCCCGAGTTATTGCGGACCTATGAGAAGCTGGGCATTCCGCTACATGAACAGGAAGCATTGGCCGGCGTTATTCAAAGCCGTCCCAACGTTGCCGTTGATGCGGTGTTCGACAGCGTGTCCATCGCCACTACTTTCAAAGACAAACTGGCCGAAGCTGGCGTGGTGTTCTGCCCGATATCAGAAGCGGTGCACAGCCACCCGGAACTGGTCAAAAAATACCTCGGCAGCGTCGTCCCTCAACGCGACAACTTTTATGCAGCTCTGAACTCAGCGGTTTTCAGCGATGGTTCCTTTGTCTACATTCCTAAAGGTGTGCGCTGCCCGATGGAGCTATCCACCTACTTCCGTATCAACGAACGCAACACGGGACAATTCGAGCGTACCCTGATCATCGCTGACGAGGGCTCTCACGTCAGCTATCTGGAAGGTTGTACCGCGCCGATGCGGGACGAAAACCAACTTCACGCTGCGGTTGTTGAGCTGGTTGCACTGGGTGATGCGCAGATCAAATACTCCACCGTGCAGAACTGGTATCCTGGTGACGAAAACGGCAAAGGTGGCATCTACAACTTTGTCACCAAACGTGGGCTCTGTGCGGGCGCGCGGTCTAAAATTTCCTGGACCCAGGTCGAAACTGGGTCTGCCATCACCTGGAAATACCCCAGCGTTGTTCTGCGCGGCGATCACAGTGTCGGCGAGTTCTACTCC
>CBDUMB010000516.1:0-2693 GCA_965368205.1 uncultured Pseudomonadaceae bacterium
TAACTTTGCCGCGGGCATGAGTGGCGGCATCGCCTACATATGGGACCCCCATGCTGACTTTGCGCCAGCCTGTAATATGGAGATGGTGGCATTGGAGACGGTAGTGGCCGATGAAGATATTGCCGAACTACAACAACTGATCACGAATCACGCGGAACTTACCGGCTCCACCGTGGCTCAGCGATTGCTGGACGACTGGTCTAATAGCGTTGGTCAGTTTGTTAAAGTCATGCCAACAGACTACAAACGCGTGCTGGAAGCACGCAAACAACAGGTCAGCGCCGGCTGAAGCAGTGGCTTCAGCTCAGACCCGCGACAACATAAAGAAGAAATAAAAGAAAGTATGGGCAAAGTAACAGGATTTATGGAGTTTAAGCGCAAGGCAGAGCCCTATCGGGACCCTGCAGTGCGACTACTCGATTTCAACGAAATTTATACCGATCATGATGAAACTCATCTGCAGACCCAGGGCTCACGCTGCATGGACTGTGGTGTACCCTTTTGTCAGTCTGATGAGGGCTGTCCGGTTTATAACCTGATCCCGGAGTGGAATGATCTGGTTTACAAAGGCCAGTGGCGCGATGCACTCGACCGATTGCATAAAACCAACAACTTCCCTGAGTTCACCGGACGCGTGTGTCCAGCACCGTGTGAAGGCGCCTGTGTCTTAGGCATCACTGATCCAGCGGTTACCATCAAGAACATAGAGATGGCGATCATCGACCGTGGGTTTGCTGAAGGCTGGGTAGTGCCCAACCCACCAGAGCAACGCACTGGTAAAAAAGTTGCTGTCGTCGGCTCCGGCCCTGCGGGTCTTTCTGCTGCAGACCAGCTCAACAAAGCTGGTCATAACGTCACCGTATACGAACGCGCCGACCGTATTGGCGGCCTGTTGATGTACGGCATTCCGAACATGAAGCTGGCAAAAGACGAGGTTGTTGAGCGACGCGTAAACATCCTGCGCGAAGAAGGTATTGAGTTTGTCACCGGCGCCGAAGTTGCTGATGGCAACAATGGCACCACTTCAATTGCGAGCCTGCGTGAAAGCTTTGATGCGGTTCTACTGGCGACCGGCGCAACCATTCCAAGAGATCTGCCTATACCCGGACGCGATTTCACCGGCGTTCACTTTGCTATGGAATTTCTCACGGCCAACACTAAAAGTCTGCTCGACTCAAAACTGGCAGACGGCAACTACATCTCTGCTAAAGACAAAAACGTTATTGTCATCGGTGGCGGCGACACCGGCACAGACTGCATCGGCACTTCTCTGCGCCACGGCTGCAAGTCTCTGGTCAATTTCGAGCTGTTCCCGCAACCGCCGGAATCTCGTGCCGCAAACAACCCCTGGCCAACGTGGCCAAAGATCTTCCGTGTGGACTATGGCCACGAGGAAGCCTCTCAGGTGCAGGGCAGTGATCCCCGGGTTTATTCCATCTCATCTCTGAACTTCATAGGTGACGACAACGGTCAGGTGACCGGCGTACGCACCATTGAAGTCAAAATGGTCGACGGCAAAATCGAAAATATACCTGGTACGGAAAAAGACTGGCCCGCCGACCTCGTTTTACTGGCCATGGGCTTTCTGGGACCTGATCACAACGTCAGCGACCCGCTTGAGCTTGAATACGACGAACGGTCAAATTTCAAGGCGGACTATGGCAAGTACGATACGAGCGTCGGCAAAGTGTTTGCCGCTGGAGACTGCCGTCGCGGTCAATCGCTGGTTGTACGGGCCATCAATGAAGGACGCGAAGCCGCACGTGAAATTGATCGTTATCTGATGGGGTCAACCCAGCTGCCTTAGGGGTTTTCGCGCGGTTCAGTCAGCTAACCCTGGCGGTTGCTCCGCACCGTATCCTGCACCAGGCTGAGGGGCCGTACCCACGGTTTTATGGACGCCATTTCTCCGCTGAACCCTGCCACCGCGGACTGAGCTGCTTCGCGACTGGAAAACACACCATAAATAATGACATATAGGGTGCGGTTATCGCGCTGCATCTGATACCAGGCAAAATCGGAAGTATCTGCCTGTCGACTCATAAACGCTTCAGCGCGTGCCGCCGTAGACAGCGACAACAGCTGCAAGGTAAAGCGATTTGGATCCTGCTGCAGTATCCAGCTGGCTGACTTGAAAGCACCGTCTGGCAGCGGGCTGGATTCCACCACGGGAATAGCGCTCACCGGAGCCGGTTCAGGTTCAGGTTCAATTTCGGGTTCGGGTTCGGGTTCAAGCTGAACGCTGACTTGCGGTTCAGTCTCAGTATCGCGCTCAACAGGTATCGCTGCGACGGTTTCTGTTTCCGAGGCAAGGACTGGTTCATCGAGCGGCTCAACCAGAGGTTGTTGATCGGCACGCTGAGGCTCTAACTCCGTGGGCACATCAACCTCAACGTCAGCCTCAACCACCAGCGGTGTATCGACGGCTTGATCAACAAAGGGCGAAGTGAGGTCAGTTACCTCTTCGGTTGATACTGCAGGTTCATCCGGCACCAAAGGAACCGTTTCCGTTTCAACAACCTCAACCGGGCTGTCCAAGGGCTGCTGAACAAACAAATAAACTAACCCCATCAACACAACCAGCATGACGGCCAACGCCGCATGGGTTATCGGGAACCCACTTCCCTGCTTACGCGTTTCGCCACTTTCCATATCTGTTAAAAGCCTGTTTGCAATGCTATCGACCACACTAG
>CBDUMB010000517.1:0-2689 GCA_965368205.1 uncultured Pseudomonadaceae bacterium
CTTTGGGAATTCGGCAGCCGTCAAAGGCCAGTTCGAAGGTGTTCCAGCCAAAGTAACCAATTTTAGGAATCGCAGCGCCCTGACAGCCTCTGGGCAACTCGCCGCGTGGCTTTTCTATGATAAAAGAGCGCAGGCCGGTATAGCGTGCCTCTTCGGCGGGTGCCTCAACACGGGCTAACAGATTGATATAGTCAGCCTGGTCAGCAAACGTACACCAGTATTTGTTACCCGTGATGACCCACTCGTCACCGTCCAGCACAGCTTTGCAGCTCACAGCGGCCAGGTCGCTGCCTACATCAGGTTCGGACAAAGAGACGGCACACAGATAATCGCCTTGCGCAGCGCGCGCAGTTAATTCCCGGCGTTTAGCCTCCGGCCAACCGCCCACAGCCATCAGAGAGGATGCACGGGCAATGATGCTGGCGACACTCATCCAACCTCTGGCCAGCTCTTCCGCAATCAGACAATACTCGAAGACCCCTAAGCCCATGCCACCGTGTTCTTCCGGCATGCGAATGCCGAAGTAGCCCATTTCACCCATTTTCCGGCGCAGGTCCATGGGGATGGTGCCTTGCACCGGATCCAGTTCGTTAGCAACAGGCAGCACTTCTTTGAGGGAAAATTCCCGTGCAACCTCCTGAATCATGAGGCGTTCTTCGGGGAGATAGTGTGCAGACATAGGGATGCTCTTGGTTGAATCAGATACCGATCAAATCGGCGCGATCGATGGTGTTCTGCACGATGCGGATACTTGCGGCATCGACCATGACGCCATCTACATTGATTGCACCTAAACCTTCCGCCAGCGCGGCATCGTAAGCTTCTTTCTGTTTGCGCGCTTTAGCGACGTCATCCGCCGTGGGTGCAAAGACTTCCTGGGCGATCTCAACCTGGCTGGGATGAATGGCCCATTTGCCCACCATACCCAGAATCAGGGATCGCTCGGCTTCTTTGCGGAATGCGTCCGGATTTTTAAAATTGGCGAAGGGACCGTCGACCGGATCAATGCCGTTAGCACGGCAGGCGATGGTCATTTTGTACCGTGGATAGTGCCAGATGTCCGGCGGGTAGCCGCCGGTGCTGCCAACTGAAGACAGCTGCATCTGCTGGCTGGCACTGTAGTCACCCATGCCAAAAATCAGGCATTCCAACCGATCGCTACAGGCTGCGATTTCTTCGACATTCATCATGCCTTCCACTTCTTCAATCAGGCATTCAATGCCTATACGTCGGGTCAGGCCGAGTTTCTGTTCCAGCTGGTCGAGCATCAGGTGCAGGAAGCGCACATCCGCGGCGCTTTTGGCCTTGGTCAACATGATGGTATCCAGTTTGTCTCCAGCACCGGTGACCACTTCAATAATATCGTCGTGACACCACTGGGTTTCTACATCATTGATGCGCACACACAATGTGCGAGGTCGCCAGTCGTGGGTGTTCAGCGCTTCCACGATTTTACCGCGTGCGTCCGGCTTGGCGCTGGGGGCAACGGCGTCCTCCAGGTCGAGAAATACGTGGTCCAGTTCAAGTGCAGCCGCTTTGGCCATCATTTTTTCTGAACTGCCGGGGACGGATAGCTGGCATCGTCGTGGACGAGCGGGTTGTTTTGACATGGTTATAGGACCTTTTATCTATATTAAGTCTGCGGGACGTTTTTTGATCAGCACACGGCGCTCGCCTTCGAACACTACTTTATCGTCCTGATTAACACCCCAGTGTTTGAATTGAACAATACCGGCATCGTCTCGATCAGCTTCTTCTTTTCCTAACACTTCTGTATAGGCGTAAAGCGTATCGCCGTGAAAAACCGGATTTTTCAGGCGAATTGCATCAAGGGAAAGCTCTTTGAGGGCATTTTCACCAGTATCCTGCATCGACAGACCGATGATCATGGCAATCGTCACGCCGCCAAATTGCAGGCGCGAGTTCCACCCATCACGACCCATGGCATTCTGCTGCATCAGGTGTTCGTTAAAATGACCTTCAGCCGTGTTCAACACCTGCAGGGTGATGCCGACATTATCCTGTTCACACATGGTCTTGCCGCGGGCGTGTTTCATCACGGTGCCAATCTCGAAGTCTTCAAAATAGTTGTTGTTGCCAGTTAACGACATATTTAAGCCTTCAGGTTGATCTATTGCGCCGCTTTTCTGCGGCGTACCAGATTGGTTCTTTGGAAAGACACCACAAGCGTATTGTGCTGGTTGAAACCCTCTGTATGCCAGGTCACTATGCCAAAATGCGGATTGCCTTTGGACGGTCTGGCGCTGACCACCTCACTGCGGGCAGTGAGGGTGTCGCCGACGTAGACGTCGTCTTTGAAATGACACTGATCAACCCCTAAAAAAGGGCCGCCACCCTCGCTGAGATCTTCGACTGATAAACCAAAGACCGTGTTGAATACGAGCATCGGATTGACCAGGACTTTTGCATGTCCTAACGATTGCGCATAGGGTTCATTGAAGTACAGGGGGCAGAAAGACAAGGTCTGGGTAGTGAACGCGGAGTTGTCACCCGCATTGAGGGTGCGTCCCCAATGATGTTCGAAGATGCGTCCGACAGTCATGTCTTCAAAGCGGTTGCCTTTGTGCCGGGTGATTGCCTGGCTTCTGAAATCGGTCTCACTCATGGCCGGAAGCGTCCTTACTCTGGTTCAAAACGTTGAAGAGGTCGGTCAGGTTGTCCTGGGTTT
>CBDUMB010000518.1:0-2687 GCA_965368205.1 uncultured Pseudomonadaceae bacterium
GATAAAACTGCTCAGTGAGACTGATTGGATGTTGGCAGAAAATGAAGCAATGACCAGAACCTTCTGTTGTGGTGCATTTCGTCTGATCACCAGAAGCTGCGCGCCACTGATTATCACTTCCTGGTTTGCGGCAGGGCTGAAGGCTGGCTGCAGACGCCTTACCTGCAGGGCGTGGGCTAAGGCGTTAAAGACTTCGTGCGGTAAACTGTTGACGTCAGTAATTGCATCCTGCACGTCGCTGACATGCAGCTTGCCACGGTTGATTGAACGCGTACGTCCGGTTCTTTCCACTGCGGCCAGGTCGTTCTGGCTGCCCAACAACGCGCGCAGATATAAAGCGGGCACACCTTGAAAAGCCAGCAAAAGCTGATGGGCGCCAACGTAGGCGGGAATAACGTCGGCGCTGCCACCAAACGCCGCAAACAGAGAGATATTCATCTCGTAAGCTTTCTGCTCGCCCCCACTGGTTGTGCGCATGCTCACAAAACCACCGCGGTCGTGTACGTTGCTGATCAACTTCTCGATGTCTTCGGCTGGCAACAGACCTTCAAGTGGCCGCAGGCCGATACCGTCGTGACTGGCAATGAAATTCAAATACGCACATCCCTCAGGTGGTTGCTGCAGTTCGCTGGCCCAGTTCTGCAGATAGCTGCCGTCGTTGAACAGATAGCTGTACAGCAGCAGAGGTGCCAGGCTGAATTGATACACCATATGCGCTTCGTCTTTTTGTCCGAAGTAGCTGACGTTTTCCTGATGGGGTACATTGGTTTCCGTCAGCAGCACAACGTCGGCACCCGTGTAATCGATCAGCAGGCGCATGATTTTCACGACCATGTGTGTCTCTGGCAGGCTCATGCAGTTGGTGCCGAGACGTTTCCACAGGAACGCGATGGCATCCAGGCGTATGTAGCGCGCACCACGATCAATGTAATCAAACAGAATTTCAATGAACTGACACAGCACCTCCGGGTTGCTGAAATTCAGATCAATCTGGTCGTCGCTGAAAGTGGTCCATACATGTTTGGGTCCCGCGTAGGTCTGCACTTCGCTCAGCAGCGGAGTGTTGCGAGGTCTGATTACCGCATCCACCTCGGTGTCTGCTGGCAGCTCAATAAAAAAATCACAGCCTGGTGCACGACCATTCACAAAGTCCGCAAACCACAGGTGTTCTCTGGAACAGTGGTTGATCACAAGGTCAAACATCAGATCAAAATTTTCGGCCATGGCCTCGATGTCCTGCCAGTCGCCAAGATCAGCGCGCACGCTGTTGTAGTCGACAACTGCAAAACCGTCATCAGAGGTAAACGGGAAAAACGGCAGGATATGTATACCGCTGAAATAGTCAGCAAGATAACTCTGGGCAAACTGGTTCAATACCTGAAGCGGTGGTTTATCGCCATCAACCAGCGTATCTGCATACGTGATCAGCAGAACGTCCTGTTCGTCCAGTATTGGTGCGGTGGTCCGGGCGTTCGTTTCTGATGTTCTTGTGCTATCTGCCTGGCGGCGCTTCGACACAGTCTGCAACAGCACCTTGGTCAACTCAGGCGCAACGCCGCCGCCATAAAGGTGCGAAAGATACTCCAACAGGTAGTACTGCGTTGCGGTGGTCGGTGGCTCAACCGGGTTTACTCCGCTGCTGTTGCCGCGTAAGTCAGCAAATGCAGTGTCTGTATTTTCTGTTTCTGAATCGTTCAAGGAATGCTCTGTTTTCTGTTAGTGCGAAAGATAACAAATTTCCGCTGCAATTGAGTAAAACGCTATTTACAGGTGAACAACATGGTGCTGCTTGATTGGATAATTCTGTTCAGCTATCTGTGTGGCATGTTACTGCTGGCAGCCTATGTGGGGCGAAAACAAGTTAACAGTACAGACTATTTCCTTGCTGGTCGCGGCATGGGCAGTGGTCCGCTCGCAGCCTCGACCATGGCGACTCAATGTTCAACCAATAGTCTGCTGGGGGCGCCTGCTTTTGTGGGGTTTACACTTGGCGGTGGTTTGCTCTGGCTGCAATATGAACTGGCAGTACCGTTGGCCATGGCGGCGCTGATCTGGCTCATCGTACCGGCTCGGCAGGCGCGAGTAACCTCTATTTACGAAATTCTGGAGCAACGCCTGGGCATTGCGAGCCGCAGATTAGCCAGCGCTGCTTTCCTGTTGTTTCGCGGGGTGGCTACCGGCGTCACTATTTACGGCGTTGCCCTGATCCTGAGCGCCATTCTGGGTATTTCTTTCACTTGGTCTGTTGTCTTGTTAATGGCCATAACGATTTTTTACGATGTGCTGGGTGGGCTGCGGGCAGTTGTGCTCAGTGATCTTATTCAACTTGCTCTGTTGGTGGCGGCCGTCTGGGTCAGCGTGTTCCTGCTGGCGGATGCCACCAGTTGGTCAGCCTTCTTTGCCGATCGTACCGATACACTGGTTAATGATTGGGGTTTCAGTGGTAATGATTATGGGTTCTGGCCCATGCTCATAGGTGGCTTCTTTCTCTATATGGCGTATTACGGATGTGACCAGAGCCAGGCGCAGCGCGTTCTGGCTGCAGACAGCGATGCGGGTTCGCAACGTGTTCTGCTGTTGAATGGTTTGCTCCGTTTTCCACTGGTATTCAGTTATTGCCTGTTAGGCATGGGGCTGGCGGCATTTGCCAGCGCCCACCCGGAGTTCATCAATACGTTGCCGCAGAC
>CBDUMB010000519.1:0-2680 GCA_965368205.1 uncultured Pseudomonadaceae bacterium
GCTCATCCTCGCAGCGGTTTGATCCCCGATGGGTCGGAGAAAAATTAAGCGCCATGAGCAGAATCAAACTCATCACCCTGGACTTGGACAATACGCTATGGGATGTGGACAGCATTATCATCAAAGCAGAGGCAATGCTTAAAACATGGCTGCTGGAAAATGTTCCTGATTCGCTGGCCCATTATCAGCCAGACAATCTGAACAGGCTGCGCCAGGAAGTGTTCGCCCGCCACACCGAACAAAGCCACGACCTCAGCTTCATGCGGACGCAGATTCTTTTCGAGATAATGCGGCAAACCGGGCTATCCGATGCTGAAGCACGGCTCCAGGCACAGGCAGCATTTGACGTTTTCTTTGAGGGGCGCAACCAGGTGGTGTTATTCGATGGGGCACTGGAGATGTTGCAATCCCTGAGCCGGGAATTCGACATCATCGCGTTGACCAATGGCAACGCCAATATCAACAAAACCGGGCTGGCGGACTTTTTCAGCGGTGCATACAGTGCCGCGGATGTGGGTAACAAGAAACCTCATCCTGCCATGTTCGAAGCGCCGCTGTCGGCCTTGCAGTTAAAGCCCCAACAGGCTATCCATATTGGTGATCATCTGGTGGATGACATCCAGGGTGCAGACCGTGTCGGCATGCACAGCATCTGGGTGAACCTGGTTGGCGGGCAACCGGCTGACGTCACGCCAAGTCGGGAAGTCACCCATTTAAGTGCGGTGAAAGATGCCGTGCAACAGATTGTCTCAGGCTGAACAGCCTTTCACCTGCTCCGAAATAACCTTTTTCACGGCCTCAATAGTGGCCGGAATAACCTGTTTTTTAGCGGGTAGTCCAATCAGCGCATCGAGCGTGGGGTGATTTGCCTGTGCATTCGCAGCAGCCTGTTTTACCGCATCCGGAAACTTAGCTGGATGCGCGGTGGCAACACAGACCAACGGTGCATCCACACTCTGTCTGAACACCTGACAGGCGGCATAACCTACCGCAGTGTGAGGGTCCAACACGTAATTGAACTGCTCATGGACATGTTTTACCGCCGCCAGCGTCTGCTCACTGTTCACCGCCGTTGCCTGCATGAAATCTACATCAGGCGGACCGTCTAACGAAGCACGGCCCTGACTGCTGAACGAGTGCATGAACGCGTTGAGCTGTACCGTATCTTTATCGAAGTAGTAATACAGAAACCGTTCGAAATTACTGGCAACCTGAATGTCCATGGCGGGTGAGAGCGTAAAGTGCACGTTGCCCCGGGCATATTCTCCGGTGGCAAAAAAGCGCGCCAGGATATCGTTCTCATTGGTTGCAACCAGCAGGCGATCAATAGGGAAACCCATTTCTTTCGCCAGAAAAGCAGCAAACACGTTACCGAAGTTGCCGGTGGGCACGCAGAAAGCGGGCGGTGTTTTGTAACGCAGACTTGCGTAACCGTAATAGACAATCTGCGCCATGACCCGCGCCCAGTTGACCGAATTCACAGCGCCCAGCTGATATTCAGCCTTAAAATCGAGATCTGCAAAAATCTCTTTCATCAGCGACTGGCAATCGTCAAAACTACCCTGCACCGCTATACAGTGCACATTGTCATCAGCAACCGTGGTCATCTGCAGTTCCTGCAGCGGACTGACCTTGCCTTCAGGAAACAGAATAAAGATGTCGATGTTGTCCTGACCACGCACACCGGCTATGGCCGCACCACCGGTATCACCGCTGGTGGCACCGAGTATATTCAGGTGTTGATGGCGTTGACCTAAGACGTGTTCGAACAGGCGGCCCAGTAGCTGTAGCGCAACGTCTTTGAACGCCAGTGTAGGTCCGTGATAGAGCTCCATGACGTCAACGTCACCAAGCTGCTGCCAACCAATAACATCAGGGTGATCAAAGGTGGCGTAAGCCTCTCTTATCAGCCTGTCGAGGGTGGGTCGATCGATATCATCAACAAACAGGGCGATCACTTCCTGGGCAAGGCCAACAAAGCTCAGCTCACGCCATTTGTCCAGGTGAGCCGTCACATCAGGCAGCTCGGTAGGGACCAGCAGGCCACCGTCAGGTGCAAGCCCCATCAGCAAAGCATCAACAAACGATAAATCAGCGACACCGCCCCGCGTGCTGCAATATTTCATAACCCGTCACTTGTGGATTTTCCAAGCGCGCTATTCTACTGATAATTACGCCCGGTGCAGTGTTTCAGTGGCTACTGATGTCAGATAGATCAGATAGATCCGCGGCCATAGTTGTTTTCAGGCTTGCGCGGCGGGTCTGCCCGTTCACCTTTGGCAATTTCGTCAACTTTGCCGCCAGACTTGAGAAACTTTTCAATGTCAGCCTCTAACTCGCTGCGGGTTTCTGCACGCGCTTCAGGGGTATAGCTGCCTAATTCTTCATTTGCGTTTGGGGTTGTCGTCGTTTCCATAACACTTCTCTTGTTTCTATATTGTCTCTGTCCAGACCGCGAGGTCTTGCCTTAATCAGCCTCGACAGTAGTTATAGAACAGATCCGGAAAAGCGCCAGTTTTGAGGAGCAGAAAAAGAAAAACCGGGCTTTGAAAACAAAGCCCGGCTCTCTTTTGAAGATCGGTAACGGTGGGATGCGCAGGGCAGACCTGACGCTGTCCCCCGTTATCTTTAACCGATCAGATCAGCCTTTGGAAAACTCCGGATAAGCTTCGATACCGGT
>CBDUMB010000520.1:0-2655 GCA_965368205.1 uncultured Pseudomonadaceae bacterium
GAAAAAGTCAGTGCCATGAGCGGGGTACCGACGATGGCCCGGGAATTGATCTCACACCCCAAGTTCGCCGAAACAGACACTTCCAGCCTACTCAGCCTGGGTGGCGGTGGTGCTCAGCTGCAACCCGATCTGGTTGCAAAAATTGATTCTACCGTCAGCACGGCCCGACCGAATACCGGCTACGGTATGACCGAAACCTGCGGCATCATCACCTCCATTGGCGGCGACTTTTTTGTCGATAAGCCGGCAAGTTGTGGTCCTGCAATGCCCTGCTTTGAAGCCAGGATCGTTGACGCCGATGGCAACGAGGTTGAACTGGGCCAAACCGGTGAACTGCTGGTACGTGGCGCTCAGGTGATTCGCGGTTACCTGAACCGACCTGACGCGACAAGTGAAACCATTGAAGAAGGCTGGCTGCATACAGGTGATGTGGCACGGATGGATGAACATGGCTTCCTGTTTATCGTCGATCGCATAAAGGACATGGTGCTTCGGGGAGGTGAGAACATCTATTGCGCTGAAGTTGAAAGCGCGCTGTTCGAACATCCTGCCGTGGCTGAGTGCTCTGTCTTTGGTGTACCTGATGACCGTCTTGGTGAAGAGGTTGGCGTTGCCGTGCACCTGAAAGCGGGCGCTAAAGCCAGTGCAGACGAACTGCGCACCCACCTGCGGGCACTTATAGCGGCGCCAAAAATACCGCGTTACATCTGGTTCACCGACGATGCGTTACCCAGAAATGCCTCTGGTAAGTTCCTCAAACGCGAACTGCGAGAATCACTGGCATTGGCAGACGCCTCTTAGGTCTTAACCCGCCGCTCACAGGTCTGCTTATCAGCGCCGCGCTCGCGGCGCTGGACTGCCGCGCGCCTCAAGTCACTTCCTGGTTAACAATGTCCTGGTAGGTCTCTCTCAGCACATTCTTCTGCACTTTACCCATCGTATTGCGGGGCAGCGAATCCACATTTACAACTCGCTTGGGCTGCTTGAAACGGGCCAGCTGACTACCCAGCGCGGCATCAACCTGGGCCAATGTGACCGGCGCGTGCACCGGCACAATAACCGCTACTACCGCTTCACCAAAATCTGCGTGGGGCACGCCAATGACAGCACTCTCGCGAACCTCTGGCATCTCATCCAGGACACGCTCGACTTCTTTTGGATAAACGTTGTAACCACCTGAAATAACTAGATCTTTTGCCCGCCCAACGATGGATAAACGACCTTTTTCATCAACCGTGCCGAGGTCACCCGTGATGAAAAAACCGTCCTTGCGAAATTCACTGGCAGTCTTTTCCGGCATATGCCAGTAGCCGCTGAAAACGCTTGGACCTTTTACTTCAATAGTGCCCACCTCCCCTGTGGGCACTTCGTTGCCATCACCGTCAGCAATGCGCAGTTCGAGCCCGGGTAATGGAAACCCAACCGTTGCCGGCAACCGTTCACCGTCCAATGGATTACTCGTATTGATGATGGTTTCACTCATGCCGTAACGCTCAAGGATGGTATGGCCGGTGCGGGTCTGCCACTGCTCGAAAACCTGCTCTGTCAGCGGCGCTGAGCCACACACAAACAGCCGCATATGATCCAGATTCACCGCCGGGAAATCCGCCAGCGCAAGCAGCCGCGAATAAAAAGTAGGTACCCCCATCATGACGGTGCATTCCGCCAGCGCCTGATGCACGCTGGCTGCATCGAACTTATCCATCCAGCGCATGGGTGTACCATTTAACAGCGCACAATGACTGGCGATGAACAACCCATGCACATGAAAGATCGGCAACGCGTGCAACAGGACATCATCGGCCTGCCAGCCCCAGGCATCGGATAACGCATGGGCATTAATCGTTAAGTTTGCATGACTGAGCATGGCCCCCTTCGAGCGACCTGTGGTACCTGATGTATATACAATGGCGGCCAGGTCATCACCGTCGCGAGGGGCAATCGGCGGCGCATCTGTTATGGCGTCGATGCCCGTAACGTCTGCTGTTAGCAGATCGGCAAAAAACGACCCCGCGCCTTGTGCATCCAGAGTGGCGCTGGTCACATCAGTTCGGGCACCACTGCCAACAAACAAAGCGGGCTGGGCATCCTGCACAAAGTACTGCAATTCAGCGTCCGTGTAAGCGGTATTAAGCGGCACGTAAACACCCCCGACACACAGGGTAGCCAGATATAAGGCCAGATTGTGTGGTGACTTTTCGACCTGCACCACAACCCTATCGCCTGGTGTTACACCGAATTCAATCAATCGCTCAGCTGCTGTGGCAACTACACCCCGTAAGTCTTTGAATTTCCAAACCTTGTGATCATCTAGAATCAAACAAGGTTTTTCACTATGTGCGGTAAATACCGCATCCAACTGCGAATAAAGATTCTGCATTTCAACCTCCCTGCTGATACCAGTATAGTTCCGCGGCCCATTAGAGATATAGGCTTTAACTGCTTGATTTAGCGCGCAAACAGGGTTGCTCTACTTGTTTCAGTTTGTTACCGTGCGCGCATAGATTATGCCCTGCCGGGTCCGGGGAACGGCACGCGTACAGTTTTATCCAAAGCCAACACATAGATGATGGCATCAGTAAAACAGGCGCGATGAGACTGAACGTCTCACATTGATACTCTAGATTCCCAGCAAAACAATAAAAATTGGGATAT
>CBDUMB010000521.1:0-2653 GCA_965368205.1 uncultured Pseudomonadaceae bacterium
AAACAGGGCAAAGGCGCGCTGTGGGAAATACATCCCCAGAAACTGTTATCAACGGTGCTTAAAGCCCTGGCGGAACGCAATAATCTGAACACCGCTGAAATAGACGACGTCATCATCAGCTGCAGCAGCCAGATAAAAAAACAGGGCGCCTGTATCGGACGCATGTCCGCCCTGGATGCGGGTTATTCCATCAAAGCATCCGGTGTCACCCTGGACAGATTCTGTGGTGGCGGCATCAGTGCGGTCAACATGGCTGCAGCCAGCATCATGAGTGGCATGGAAGACCTGGTTGTTGCGGGTGGGGTAGAAATGATGTCGTACACTTCCGCCGAGGGTATCCCCATGCCACTGGATGCCGGCAACGTAGATCTGCGTAATGCACATCCACAAACCAATGTCGGTATTGCTGCTGACATCATCGCCACCGAAGAAGGATTCAGTCGCACTGAACTCGATGCTTTTTCCGCCGAAAGCCAGCGTCGTGCCGGGGCTGCGCTGGAATCAGGTGCTTTCAGCAAAAGTCTGACACCCGTGTTCCGCCCTGATGGCACGTTGGCCCTGGACAACGAAGAGTATCCACGACCGCAAACCACGGCAGAAAGCCTTGCAGGTTTAGAGCCTGTATTCGGTCGCTTCATGGATTTGCCGTTTTTCGACTCAGGTCTTACTTTCCGGGAAATGGTGGCTAAAAAGTGGAGTCACCTGGATATTCAGCATGTGCATCATGCAGGTAGCTCATCAGGTGTTGTTGACGGTGCCGGCGCCCTGGTTCTGGCTTCGCCAGAGTACGCCAAGGCTAACGGCTTAAAGCCGCGTGCCAGAATCAAAGCTATGGCAAACATGGGGCATTCACCAGAATACATCTTGAATGCGCCCGTTGATGCAGCGAAGAAGGTGCTGGGCAAAGCAGGCATGACCCTGAACGACATCGACCTGTTTGAGGTCAACGAGGCGTTTGCGGTTGTACCGGTTAAATTCATGCGCGACCTGGACGTCGATCACGCCAAGCTCAATGTAAATGGCGGCGCAATCGCTCTGGGGCATCCCATTGGCGCCACTGGCTCAATGCTGATCGGTACGGCTCTGGACGAACTCGAACGTCGGGGTGATAACACCGCCCTTATCACAATGTGCGCAGCCGGCGGCATGGCACCTGCAGTGATCATCGAGCGGATGTAAAAAAGATGAGCCGCAGCAAGGTTAAGCTTGCTGCGGCAACTCACCCTAACCTGCTGCGTTCTGCATACCCGCCAGTCGATTTGAAATGATCTGATCGGCTTCTGCCATAATTCTTGAGATCAACTCCTGACAGGTTGGAATGTCATGGATCAGCCCCGCAACCATGCCACATGACCAGGCGCCTGCGTCCATCTCACCATCAATCATGATGCGCGGATATACACCGGCAACTTCCTCAGCAATATCAGCAAACTTGAGATTACTGCCCAACGCGCGTTCTTTTTCCAACAGACGTTCCACCGCCACATTGGTCATGACCCGCTCCGTATTGCGCAGCGGACGCATCACCAGACGTGTGTCTAACTCACTGGCCGCTACGATCGCCTGCTTCACATTTTCATGCACTGGCGCTTCCTGGGTAGCTATAAAGCGCGTACCCATGTTCATGCCTTCAGCACCCATTGCCAGCGAAGCAACAAGGCTGCGCGCATCCGCCTGACCGCCCGAAGAGACAAACGGAATATCAAGTTCATCAGCAGCACGCGGCAATAAAATCATGTTAGGTATATCGTCTTCGCCCGGATGACCGCCACATTCAAAGCCGTCTACGCTGACCGCGTCACAACCGATCGATTGCGCCTTTAACGCGTGCCTTACCGCGGTGCACTTATGGATCACCTTGATGCCGTTATCTTTGAGCAACGGCAGGTATTCAGACGGGTTATTACCGGCAGTTTCTACAACCTTCACACCGCCGTCGATAATCGCCTTGAAAATGGCAGGATAATCCGGTGGATTCAACGTCGGCAGAAAGGTCACATTGACGCCGAACGGTTTATCCGTCATTTCTCGACATTTTGCTATTTCGCGACTCAGATCTTCGGGGGTTTTCTGAGTCAGGGCTGTGATGATGCCTAAACCGCCGGCATTGGAAACTGCCGCTGCCAGTTGTGCATAACCGACATAATGCATACCCCCCTGAATGATGGGGTGTTCAATGCCAAACAGTTCCGTGATACGAGTCTTCATAGGGCGCCTTATGTAGCTGTTGTTTTTACGCCGCGTATCTAACACCATCACGGCCTTCTTTTCATCCATACAAATGCACCAGATTCATCAAACATGCACGGCCTGAAACACCTCGACCTCAAACATCTGCAACCCGCAGACAGCAGCGATCTCACCGTGCCCACGATATCTGGGTACACCGCGGCATCCTGGTGTGCGGCGCTGCAAAATACCGGTCCGGTCGTACAATTGAGCATAGATGGCGAGCGTTGCGTTGCGATCAGCTCCACAGCGGCAAACCAGCTGGCCTGGCGTAATCCCGATGACTGGTCTTATCAGGACACCGACTTCTCCGCTATTTTTCGCACACAACTGGGACCGGACCATGTCACCATTCTGGACGGCGAACCCCACCGGCGGTTGCGCAAGCTGATTCTGCCGGGTTTTGGCGCCACTGCGCTGCGTC
>CBDUMB010000522.1:0-2643 GCA_965368205.1 uncultured Pseudomonadaceae bacterium
ATCGCCACCGGCAGATCCGCAAGCGTCTGTTGCATATCGAGTTTCTGAAATGCCAGTTCAATCCCTGGGCCCATGTCCGATTCGGTGTAACCCAGTTCAATATCTGCTTCGATGCGATCAAATATCTTTGGCGCAATTGCCCAGTACCCCGCCTGGGCATAGCCATCGGTGACTTCACGGATATGGCTGTTCACGCCAAATATTTCCTGGATCACAACCACCGCCCCTTTTGGCGCCCCGGCAGGTTCGGCGACGTACGCACCGAGCGTGAAGTTGTCCGGCGTAGTCAGAGAGATATCAGAGCCCATATTCAGTTTCCCCGTAAAAATTAAGATCTACGGAACCCTAAAACTCCCAGCAAATTGTCGCAAGAGGATTGTCCGAAAAAGGTAATTTTTCGATATCTGGCAGGTTGCTGAAGCACGCGCAAACGTAATCTAAACGTCATATTTCGTCGATTTAATGCGAACCAAAGCCCGATGATTCATACTTCTGGGGGAAGAGTTTTTCCAACACCAAGAATCACCGACAGAACCCAGTAAAAAGACAGAGTAAACCAGCATGGCTCCTTCAATTATGGTCGTCGAAGACGAACCTGAAATTCGCGAATTACTCAGCTTCACCATCACTCGAGCGGGCCACGACGTCGTCACCGCTGAGTCCGCTGAGCAGGCCCTGCAACTTCTCGATCGCGGCTTGCCGGAATTGTTGGTCATAGACTGGATGTTACCGGGAATGAGTGGCATAGACCTGGCCAAGCGTCTGCGCCTGGATGAGCTGACGGCTTCGCTGCCGATAATCATGCTCACCGCACGAGGCGAAGAAGCGGACAAACTTAAGAGTTTCGACTCCGGCGTTGATGACTACGTCACCAAGCCATTTTCACCCAAAGAACTCATGGCCCGGGTAAAAGCACTGCTGCGACGCACCGGCGCACCCGAAGACAACCTGTTAGAAGTCGGCGGAATCAAACTGGATCTGACCAGCCATCGAGTCAGCATCGGAGACGAGCCTATTCATATGGGACCCACCGAGTATCGTCTGCTGGAACTGCTGATGCGACATCCGGAACGCGCATTCGATCGCAGCCAGTTGCTCGATCGCGTCTGGGGCCGCAGCGTCTATGTGGAAGAGCGCACCGTCGATGTGCATGTTTTACGCCTGCGAAAAATTCTGCAGCCCTATGACCTGCATCACCTGATTCAGACTGTACGCGGAGTTGGATATCGTTTTTCGCCGAACTGAAACCAGTCCGCACCTGTGATCGACATAAAACTTTGCCAAGGCTCACCGCAAACGCCTATAGTTCGCATTTTTACCAGCCAGGCAGCTGCCTGAGCGTCAGTTTGGAGTGACTTTTGACCCAGTCTATATCAGCCATCTTGTGGGATTTCGGCGGCGTCCTGACATCCAGTCCTTTTGAAGCATTTAACGTCCTTGAGGCCAGTATTGGTGCTCCCAAAGACTTCATAAGAACCATTAACGCAACCAATCCCGAGTCCAACGCATGGGCCCGATTTGAATCAAGCCAGATCGGCCTTGAAGAATT
This sequence comes from uncultured Pseudomonadaceae bacterium, assembly GCA_965368205.1. GTDB lineage: Bacteria > Pseudomonadota > Gammaproteobacteria > Pseudomonadales > Azotimanducaceae > UBA4421. The sequence goes on from CBDUMB010000522.1 coordinate 1,550, forward strand.
TGATGAGCTGTTCGCAGCAGAATCACGTGCCGCCGGGCACCCTATTCCCGGTCGCGACGTCATCGCCCGTCTCAGTGGCGACCTGCGGCCGCGCATGTTTAACGTGCTCAAACTATGCAAACAACATTTTAAAGTGGCGTGTATAACCAATAACGTGAAAGCAGGACATGGACCAGGCATGAGCCGCAGCGATGCCAAGGCAGCGGCTATCGCCGAAGTGATGGACACTTTTGACCTGGTCGTTCAATCTAGTGAGGAAGGTATTCGTAAACCGAACCCGGACATTTACACCCTCACCTGCGAGCGCCTCGGTGTTGTGCCTGACCAGGCTGTGTTCCTCGACGATCTGGGTATCAACCTGAAACCTGCCAGGGCATTAGGTATGCAGACGATAAAGGTGTTAAACGAAGATCAGGCCATTGAGGCTTTGAGCTCAATTACTGGTCTACAGTTCCCGTAGACCCAGAGTCTGAGCAGAAGAGCTTGTCTGCTTCAGGCTTGAATGGCGTGGGGCTGAGCCTCCAGCAAAGCAGCTACCGCGTCGGCGCTGGGAATTGATGGTGCAGCGCCAGCGGCTGTCACCGCCAGAGCCCCTGCTGCACTGGCCATGGGCATCGCATCCAGCAAAGGTTTGCCATCAACGAGCGCCGCCAGGAGATACCCAACAAAGGCGTCGCCCGCAGCGGTTTCATCTACCGGGGTCACTTCAAAGGTACCCATTTCATGCTGTTGCCGGGTATCTGCGTCGTAACACATGAGACCATCTTTACCCCGGGTAAGCACAACATGGGTCTGTGGATAACGCGCAAGCAGACTTGCAAACGCCGCCTGCGGCGTGTCCAGCCGAGCCAACGCCATGGCTTCAGGCTCATTCACCACCAGCAGTTTCAGCAGCTCGATTGGATACTCGAAGATTCGTTCATCCGGGGGCGCGACGTTGAACGCGATGTTTGCACCCGTCTCAGCGGCCTGAGCCATGATCTGGCCAACATCATTGACCTCATTCTGCAACAGCACCCAGTCCCCCGGTTGTAACTGCGCAACCGCCTGTTTGATCAGTTCGGTAGATAGCTGCCGATTACTGCCACCGCTGA
>CBDUMB010000523.1:0-2640 GCA_965368205.1 uncultured Pseudomonadaceae bacterium
ACCCGGCCCAACCTTATGCCTCCCAGCGTTCACCCGTCGCGGCGGAGAATCTTGTCGCAACCTCACAGCCACTGGCTACCCAGGCCGGCCTGGCCGCGCTGATGCGTGGTGGTAATGCGGTAGACGCGGCGCTGGCCAGTGCCATAACCCTGTCTGTGGTTGAGCCGAACAATAACGGCGTTGGTAGTGATGCCTTCTGTATTCTCTGGGATGGCAGTGAGCTGGTTGGTCTGAACGCATCCGGGTGCGCGCCTGCTGCCTGGGACCTGCAGCACTTTGCTGGCCGCAGCGCGATGCCCGATTTAGGCTGGGACAGTGTCACGGTGCCTGGTGCGGTCAGCGCCTGGGTGAAGTTGTCAAAATGCTTCGGCAAGCTACCGTTTGCAGACTTGTTTGTTGATGCGATCCGCTATGCACGTGATGGCTTTATGGTGGGTCCGAAGTCAGCTTATTACTGGCAGTTGCTTGAGCAGCGTTACGCCGCTTTTCCTGAATTCGGTGCCCACTTTCTGCCTGCGCCGCAGGCCGGGCAGCGTTTTAAGCGGCCAGATCTGGTAAATACGCTGGAGCGTATAGCCGCCAGCGAAGGAGAAGATTTTTATCGGGGTGAGCTGGCTGACAGGATGGATGCGGCTGCACGGGCGGATGGCGGCTTGTTGCGAAAGTCGGACCTTGAGGCGCATGACGCGTTGTGGGTGACTCCCACACAGCAACCTTATAAAGGTGTAGTCCTGCATGAAATCCCGCCCAATGGCCAGGGGCTGGCTGCGCAGATTGCCTTAGGTATTCTGCAGCACCTGGAGTCTGCGCCGGTGGACTCTGAGTTGTGGCTGCACTATCAGATTGAAGCCATGAAAATTGCGGTGCGGGCGGCGCAGGACCATTTTGCTGATGCCCGTGCCATGACTGTGACGCCGGAGGAACTGCTGGCACCTGGCTCGCTTGCAGCGGCGGCGCGTTCCATTGGCGATCAGGCGAGTCCACTTCCACCTGTGGCATTGCCGGTGAGTGCGGATACCGTCTATCTCACAACGGCAGACGCGAGCGGCATGATGGTGTCGTTCATTCAATCCAATTACGTGGCGTTTGGTTCTGGTGTGGTGATACCCGGTACCGGCATTTCGCTGCAGAATCGCGGCGCCGGGTTCAGTCTTGATCCTGACCATCCCAATTGCGTCGGTCCGGGAAAGCGGCCTTTTCATACCATCATCCCCGGTTTTGTTACCCGGGATGGCGCGCCGGAAATGAGTTTTGGCGTGATGGGCGGGCATATGCAGCACCAGGGTCACGTGCAGATGGTGACCCGCATTTTTGAGCATGGTCAGAATCCCCAGGCGGCCAGCGACGCGCCCCGTTGGCACGTTGATGAAAAATTTTCTGTGGCGCTTGAGGCTGGCCTGGACCCGGCGTTGTCCATGGGTTTGCAGGCCCGGGGCCATCGTGTGATCACGGATGCGCGCGAGAGCACTTTTGGCGGTGCTCAGCTGATTCAGAAAACTTCCGATGGCTATGTGGGGGGTTCAGACCATCGTAAAGAGGGTTGTGTGGCGGGCTTCTGAAGTGTCGCAAAAAACAATATAGACAAAAATATACAAACTATCCGCCTAATATCCTGGCGCAGAATATAAATATATGTAGAATTCGCAAAATACGACAAAGTACGGTCTGCCTTATGGATTTACCTCAAGCGCTCTACAATCACCTGCCCAACGCTGGATATTGGGATACCCAAAGCCTGCACGACCTGTTGGTTGAGGGGGGATCTGATCAAACGTTGCGCTCCACCGAGCGATTACTGGAGAAAGCGGACTGGTTGCCAGCGCCGCTAACGCTAGAGGTGTTGCATGATGAGTTGAACCGTCCGCTGACACAGCTGGTGGTGCAGAGCCTCGAAGCTCAGGCGAAAAAGAAGCGTCTGTCGATGCTGTTTCTGCAATTGCACACCGGTCCACAAAGCCGTCAGGTACTGATGAGTAATGATGGACGTGGTGCGCGTCGCTGGATCTTCATTGACGATCTGACCCTCGACACTTTTACTGCGGCCCTAGATGCGCTCTGCGCTGGCAAAAGCACTCTGGTGTGGCCACACGGTGAGGTGACTAAGCTGGTGCGTCAGCTGGAGCGTCGCGATAAAACCCATCAGGTCACCCTGCCGTCAGGCAACGTAGTTACCCTCGCACTCACGGCCTATCGCGCAACGTTAAAGCTGGACCCTTATCCGGATAGCCCGCCGCGACCTGAAAATGAGTTGACCCACCTGGACCGGCTCGAAGCCGAAAGCATCCACATCATGCGCGAAGTCGCTGCTCAGGCGGAAAATCCGGTGATGCTCTACAGTGTCGGTAAAGACAGCGCGGTGATGTTGCACCTGGCGCGCAAAGCATTTTACCCGAGCCCGCCGCCGTTTCCTCTGATGCACGTCGATACCCGCTGGAAATTCGGATCGATGTATGAATTCCGGGACCAGATGGCCGAAGACATCGGCATGGAGCTGATTGTTCACATCAATCCTGAAGGCATAGAAAAGAACATTAATCCGTTTGATCACGGCAGTGCGCTACACACGGACATCATGAAAACACAGGGTCTCAAGCAGGCGCTGGATCACCACAAATTTGATGTGGCATTTGGTGGCGCACG
>CBDUMB010000524.1:0-2637 GCA_965368205.1 uncultured Pseudomonadaceae bacterium
GGTGCTTCGCTGCGCTGAATACTGCGGCCAGGCTCTCAATTCACCCTTTAAATTAAGGGCTTCGTAGATAACGCGTCTGGCCGCCAACAATCGTGCGGTCAACCTGGGTGTTGGGAATATCTGCTGCAGGCACTTGTAGAATATTCTGAGACAGCACCACAAAATCAGCCAGCTTACCCGGCGAGATAGAGCCTTTCAGCGATTCTTCAAACGCCGCATACGCATTATCCAACGTGTAACTTTTCAATGCCTCCATGGGCGTCATGGCCTGGTCTGCATAAAACGCTTCACCAGTATTCATCATCCTGGCCACAGAGGCGTAATAGGACGCAATCGGGTTGATGTTTTCCACCGGCACATCGGTGCCGTTGCCAATACGCGCACCACTGTCGAGCAGATCACGCCAGCGGTACGAGGTCTGCTCGGTACGCGGCTCTCCGAGTCGACTGGCAATCCAGGGCCCGTCAGAGGAGCAGTGCACGCCCTGTAAAGCGGCTATCACACCCAGCCGACCAAACCTGGGTATGTCCTGTGGATGAATATGCTGTGCGTGTTCGATGCGCCAGCGTAGTTGATCACCGGCAATGTCATGTTCAGCCCATAAACGCTCATACAGACCTAACGTTTCCCTATTGGCGCGAGGGCCTATCGCATGTGTGTTGACCTGAAATCCATGCTTAATCGCGATGCGCGCAGTTTCTTCGATGTCTTCAATGGGCTCCAGCACCAGGCCAGAGGACTCCGACAAATCAATATACGGCTCCAGAAGCCAGGCGCCGTGCGCACCAAGGGCGCCGTCAATCTGGCGTTTTATCGAACGGACGGCGAGGAAATCATTGCCGTTGGCAGGAGAAAGATAGCCAGGCAGCCGTTCCTGCATAGCTTCGTTCGTTTCACCCCGCACCATGACATAAAGGCGCACGGGCAGCTCACCCGCGTCTTCTAATGCCTGAAAGAAGTCGATGTGAGCAAAAGAGGCGCCTGCATCGTGAAAAGAAGTAATACCATTAGCCAGAGCTTGCGCCCCGGCAAGTTGAACTCGTTCGCGCAGGTCTGCTTGCACCTGCTCAGGTGTGCGTCGCGATTCGTACTCTGCAATGGCCACCTCTACCAGGCTTTTTGCCTTCTCCCGCAGCAGTCCCGTTGCCACGCCCTGTGCGGTTCGCACAATGGTGCCACCTGTCGGGTCTTGTGTTTGATCGCCGATTCCTGCCGCCTGCAGGGCAGTATTGTTTGCAAATGCAGCATGACCACTGGCATGAGACAGATAAACCGGGTTATCCGGCGCAGCTTCATTCAGCGCGGTATTGAGCGGGACACCATCAACGGAACCAGGTTCCTGCCTGTCCCATTTATCCTGGTGCCAACCCATACCAAAAATCCAGGCGCCAGCCGGCGCCGCATCTGCCGCGGCGGCAACCTGACCAACAATATCACTGTATCTTTGCGCCTGGCTCAGATCTAACACCTGTTGCGCTCTGCCAAGGCTTAAAAAGTGACCATGGCCCTCGATAAACCCGGGGATCAGAACTCGACCGTTGAGTTCAACAACCTCAGTATCCGGGCCAATGTAGGGGTTGATTTCTGCTTCGCTACCTACCGCAACGATGACGGCGTCACGCACCGCAACCGCGGATTGATTGCCCAACTGTGGGTCCACAGTGATAACTGCACCCCCTCGCACCACCAGATCGGCTGAGGAAGGAACATGTTGTTGAATGGCGTCAGACGTTTCGCTTTCTTGTGTCGGCGGCGCACAGCCGCAGACCAGAACGAATAGAACGAATAGAACGACAGAAAAATAACGCTTCACGTAGACAGTCTTAGCGCTCACCCACAACTGGATTGCTGAGCGTGCCAATCGGTTTAACTTCAATCTCGATCAGATCGCCGTCATCCATAAACACGGGTGGTTTCCGCGCGGCGCCGACACCACCGGGAGTGCCTGTGACGATGACATCACCTGGCTCCAGCTCGATGAAGGTTGAACAGTATTCGATGAGTTCTGCAAAACCATGCACCAGCAGGTCTGACGTTGCATTCTGCATCACTTCACCATTCAGGCGTGTGGTGATTTCCATTTTAGCCAGATCACCAATTTCGTCAGGGGTCATCATCCAGGGGCCGAAGCCACCCGTCGCGGTAAAGTTTTTACCTGGAGTGAATTGACTGGTCTGGCGCTGGTATTCGCGCACGCTGCCGTCGTTGTAGATGCCAAATCCCGCCACATGATCCATCGCCTGGGATTGTGAGATGCGTCGCCCGCCCCTACCGATGATCATGGCAATTTCCCCTTCAAAATCCAGCGTGTTGGATTCGCGAGGGCGGATCATAGGTTGGTTGTGTGCAACTTGTGCCGCTGCGAAGCGAACAAACACCGTGGGGTAACCTTCACCACCACGGCCGGTCTCTTCCTGATGGGCTTTGTAATTCAAACCCACACAAAGGATTTTTTTCGGATCGGTGATGGTGGGTGCAAACGTGATGTCTGCCAGGGCAAGATCTGCTGTATCACCACACGCTTGTGGCAAGGACTGCAAAGCATCAGCAGCAATCGCTTCACGCAGCGAGGTGAACTCGCTGCGCTTACCGGCATCAACTACCCCGAGACCATCGCTGGTGACATACCCAAAAGAC
>CBDUMB010000525.1:0-2633 GCA_965368205.1 uncultured Pseudomonadaceae bacterium
CAACCGGTTCAACAATCACGTCGAATTCGTCACCAGCAGCTCGCCCCAACAACGATTTTTCGAGGCCAGGCATGACATTACCGTGGCCATGCAGCAGCGCAATGGGCTCACCCTTCATAGCATCGTCGAGCACCTCTCCGGCATCATTACGGAGGCAATAGCGCAACATAACGACGCTGTTTTTTTCAATATTCATTTATCTGTTAACCATACAAAGGGGAATTCAGGACACTATTGGCCACACTAATAGCCGTCGTAACGGTCCGCGCCATCCAACCTGAAGCTCACAGTGCTCTGACGTCCGGAACTGGGCTGGGATACGCCGTCAATCACCGGCGCGTTAAATCGCCAGCTGTTAACCGCATCTAAGGCCGCGGCATCAAAAACGCCCGGCGGTTCACTGCTGATCACTTCAGCATCTACCACCATGCCCTGGGCCGTCACGTTATAACGAACAACAACGTCACCCTGCAGGCCCTGGGCTTTTGCCTGGGCCGGGTAAATCGGACCTGCGCCGGAAATCAGCTGCAAGGGGCGCTGGTCTCCCACGCAGCCACTCAATAATGCGAGCAGACAGGCAACAATCGTGATTCGGATATTCATGTTGTGATCAGAAATTGTCGATCAGGGTCATCTGCCGTCACGGCATCTGCACCTCGTGGATGGATCACCGCGCCATCCGGCGCATACTGCAGAATATAAGCTTTGCGCACATCGGCGGTGAGATTCGGGCCCGTACGGTGCGGCGTCAGGCTGGAAAACACCGCAACGCTCCCTGCTTTAACAGGCAATGCCACCACCTCCGCAGGTGGTTCATCCAGGCAATTGAACCCCAGGCGCGTCCAGTGGTGTTGCAAGGTACCCATCTTGTGCAGGCCTGGTGCTATCCAGGGACAGCCGTTGTCGACGGTGGCGTCCGTCAGCGCGACCCAGCAGGTTAAATACTGTTGCGGTGCGACAAAGGTGTACCCGTTGTCCTGATGCCAGGGAAACTCATCTGCAGTGCCCGGTCGTTTATAGACTAACTGATCCCAATAGAGGCGCACGGCGGGGCCGATAAGGTCTCGGGCCAACGCCTGAAAAACCGGATGTCGGGCAAACGCTTTTGCAGCACCACTGGTCAGCACCGCATGTGCAGAAAAAACAATTTCATCTTCACGGGCTATGGTTGGCTGATCCGCAGGCATGTCTGCCAGGCGCCGATTAACCTCCGCTTCAATGGGATCAAGCTCTTCCATCAGCGCGTCCAGCTCCTGCTGGGAAAAACAATTTTCCAACACAAAACCGCCCGCTTCGCGATATGCTATCGCCTGCTCTTGGGTAACGAGTTCGTAAGGCGCAGGTGGTTGCTGCCAATGGAACCCTTTATTCAGTGAGTGTAATTGCATCGATGAAGCCTAATATCTGGAGCCAGCCGTGACCAGTCCCGTGCAGCATAAAACCTTGCGTCAGAAAGTATTGATTTTATATCTGCAGAGCTCGAACCTCGACAGCGGCGTGATTGGCTGGAGCCACTACGATGGTACCGGTCGCACCATCAACATGGCTGGCGACAGCGAAACACCCCCCTACAAAAGTGGCCTGCACGCCATGGAAGATGGCTGGCGTCTGTTCCAGGCCAGTCAGCTCAACCCACACACGCCCGGTGACGAATTTCGTACCAGCTATCTGAAATATGAATTTTTCTTCGAACAAATAGTGGCTTTGGAGGATGTTTCTGACCATGAGTGAACTCACCCGTCTTAACACCACACAAATGGCACAGTTTGCCGCGCGAGGGTTCCTGCGCTTTGATGCGGTTGTGCCTGAAGCCTTGAATCAGCAGTTCCTCGACGACATCGGGGACGCATCCGAGCACCCGGACAGCATTGCGGGTCATTACGGCAACATCATGCGCAGCAGCGTCGTTCCCTTAGTCAACCCGGGCACCCCGCTTGCACAGGCCTACCCCGCGGGTGGTGCATTAGCCAACATTCTCGAAGTACCAGAAGTTGCCGGCGCCATTGACAGTCTGGTGGGTTTAGACAGTGTGGTGGATCATCATTTCCTGCACATTACCTTTCCACCGAGCTACACCCCACCCGACAAGCCACCGCTGAAATCCCAGCCCACCCACCAGGATTCCACCATCGATCCGCGTCACGCCTTCGACGTGCAGATGTTTTATTTCCCGCACGAAGTGACGCTGGAAATGGGCGGCACCCGGTTTATTCCCGGCACCCATTTTCGGATTGTCTCGGAAGCTGCGATCGCCCGTTACCAGAACATCGCCGGACAACAGCACACCGTATGCCCGGCGGGCACGGTGATGTTCTTTCACATGGGGATGTGGCATGGCGGCGGATTGAACCGCTCGGATGCGTTGCGATACATGTTCAAAATACGCCTCTGTCCAACCAAACGGCAGCTGCGTTTATGGGATACCGAAGCAGAAGGCGCGCAGGATAAAAACCGTCCGATCTTCTGGATTGACCCGCAACAGGATCCGAGCACCCTGGCGGCCATTCTGACTCAACCAGAACCCTGGTTTGAGGCAGACACCGGGCGCCTGGAATTCATCAATCGCGTGCGCTTCTGGCGCTACATCAGCGGTGATGACAACTTTGACGCCGATTACTGGGTTACCCGTATAG
>CBDUMB010000526.1:0-2622 GCA_965368205.1 uncultured Pseudomonadaceae bacterium
CTGCAGCTACCCGACTTACAGGCGCGCTCCAGTGCCCACAAGGTATCAAGGTGTGTACGTGGATGGATCAGTAAAATTCTGCTGGTATCAATCCCTACAGACTGCAACGCCGGCGCATAAGGGATAAACGGCGGGTTGATCCAGGTTAACCAGCGCGCTTCGTTGCGGCTGAGTTGCTGCAGCGCCGGTACCAACAGGCGCAATTCGCCAATGCCTGCTGAGGTCAGCATGAATTCCATTAAGCCCGCAGCAGGCCAACCCTGGCCAGGCAAATGTCCATCCAACTGTTTATATCCAGTGGGAATACCTGGTGTTTGCGGCTGACCCTGTTGTGCCAGCTGGCCGGCGCGCCACAGGTTAGGGTGGCGCAGCAGCTTGTTTTTAATGTCCTGCAGGTCTGGCCGGTTAGTATTTTCTTCTGCTGCAAAAAGATCCATCACAACGCTGCATTTGTTTACAGGGGTCGATCAGGATAACTGTATAAATAACCAGTATCAAGAGTAGAGATCAGTCCGGCAGGTTTGTGCTACTTAAAATCGTTGCCCCGACCAATGCCGTAATAACGCAGACCCTGCTGACGCAACAGTTCCGGGTCGTATAGATTACGCCCATCAAAAACAACCGGCTCTTTCAGCGCGGCTTTGATACCGGCAAAATCCGGGCTGCGGAATTCGTTCCACTCGGTCACAACCAGCAGACCATCTGCATCGGTGAGCGTCTGGCTGCGACGCTCGCATACCTCCAGGCTCGGGTTGTTGGCATAGATACGGCGGGCTTCATCATTCGCTTCCGGATCATAAGCGCGCACTTTTGCACCTGCCGCCGTTAACAGGTCGATCAACGTTCTGCTGGGCGCCTCACGCATATCGTCTGTATTCGGTTTAAACGCCAACCCCCACATGGCAAACGTGCGGCCCGCCAGATCACCCTGGAAATGCCGAGATAATTTGTCAAACAGCACGCGCTTCTGCGCTGCATTAACGGCCTCTACACTGCTTACTATCTGCGCATCGTAGCCAGCTTCGCTGGCGGTATGAATCAGGGCTTTGACGTCTTTAGGAAAACAGGAGCCACCATAACCGGTGCCCGCATATATGAAGTGGTAGCCAATCCGCGGATCCATACCAATACCACGACGCACGGATTCAATGTCTGCATCCAGCCGCTCGGCAAGGTTGGCCATCTCATTCATCAAGCTGATACGTGTTGCCAGCATCACATTGGCCGCATACTTGGTCAGTTCAGCTGAGCGCACATCCATGTGAACAATCTTGTCGTGATTACGATTGAAAGGCGCATCCAGCTGATCCATCACCTGCGCACCGCGTGCGCTGGACGAACCAATCACCACACGGTCCGGCTTCATGAAATCTGCAACCGCAGCACCGTCTTTTAGAAACTCCGGGTTGGATACCACGTGGAATGGAATCTCCACGTTGCGCTGTGTCAGAGCAGCTGCAACAGCGGCCTGCACCTGATCAGCGGTCCCCACCGGCACGGTAGATTTATCCACAATGACTTTTTCAGTCTGCATATGTTCGCCGATACTATTGGCCACGGACAGAACATACTGCAGATCCGCAGAGCCATCTTCATCGCTGGGTGTGCCTACGGCGATGAAAACAATATCGCCATGGCTGACCCCTTCGGCAATGTCCGTGGTGAACGCCAACTGGCCCTGGGCTACATTGCTTTGCACCATGGCCTCAAGACCCGGCTCAAATATAGGCACTTCGCCGGCCTGCAGGCGGGCGACTTTGGCTGCATCGATGTCTACACATAAGACGTCGTTACCCATTTCTGCAAAGCAGGTACCGGTAACCAATCCCACATAGCCTGTACCGAAAATCGAAATCTTCATAAAATCTGTCTATCCAAAATCTATCAATGTGTTAAACAACTAAAGCACAGCCTCAATGAGGTTGGGTCCATTGTTAGCCAGCGCTGCAACTAATGCCTGGTTGAATGCATCCGCACTGTCGACCCGCACAGCCTCAACCCCCATACCCTGGGCGAGGGCAACCCAATCCAAATCAGGGCGGGTGAGCTCCATCATATCCATAGCTTTGCGCCCGGGATTCACAGCACCTACACGCATAAATTCAACCTGCAGAATGGCATATTTGCGATTGGAGAAAATGACCGTGGTCACGTTCAGGTTCTCCCGCGCCTGGGTCCACAGCGCCTGCAGCGTGTACATGCCACTGCCATCTGCCTGCAGACTGAGCACAGGACGATCAGGGCAGGCTACCGCGGCGCCGGTGGCGGCGGGAATGCCCATACCAATTGCGCCACCGGTCAGATCCAGCCAGCTGTGGCTGGGTGCCGTTGCGGTAAAACCCGGCATGGCAAATCCTGCTGTTGCCGCTTCATTCACAACAATTGCCTGTTCCGGCATCAGTGCAGCAACACTTTGCGCGACAGACTCCGGGGTTAACGCGCCGCGTGGTAACTCCGGCCGTAACAGTTGGGTCACAGGTACATCGACGCCGGCAGCGCCCAATGCATCTACCAGATCAGCCAACGCCTGCAAGGTGTCTTCTCCGGGCTCAGCCAGGGTATGTGCGCTGGCATGTTCTGGTGTCAGCTTGCTGGCTTTACCCGGGTATGCAAAAAAACTGA
>CBDUMB010000527.1:0-2619 GCA_965368205.1 uncultured Pseudomonadaceae bacterium
CCCCGCAGCCATCCGGTAGGGCGATTGAAGCCGCGATCGGTATGGTCGAGGATTTTCCGTTCGGCATGTAGAGATCCGTAGCGGCTTTCAAACGACCAGTCCTGTGGTCCCTGCATGAAAACGCTGGATTTACTCACAGCGCCTTTGCGTAAGCGCGCGTTCGCGCGGGGAAACAGATCGCCCAGTCTTAACAGGGTCCATGTGGGGGTATGTTTGGCATCAAAACCCTCACCACGCGGGCTATCGACACGGTAGGTGTAGCGAATGATTCCACCGTCTGGCGGTACCTGCCAGATCAGGCGATCGTTCTCGCGTTTTGCCTGCCCATCGGCAGAGACCAGTTGGTAAGCGGCTTGCGGCGCTTTGAAATTTAGAGATTTGAGCTGGCCGTTCTTCTGCCGGATTCTGATTGAGGCGGTCACCAGATCGCTGGCAGCTGTGAACGTGGCATCAAAGTCTGCCCGGTAATGCAGGATTCGGGTTCCCGCCGTCTCAGGCCCTGCGGTTTGCACTTCAGGTGCGCATCCAAGCATTAGCAATATAAATAAGCTGAGCAGGCCCGTAGCCTGTTGTCGTGGCATTTGGCGCCTCCAGTGTGTAGCGTAAGAATACTCATTCAGGTTAAGGAATACACATGTTGCAGGCAGTCCAATTGGGTAAAAGTGGTCTTCGGGCCTCCCAGCTGTGCTTGGGTACAATGAACTTCGGTGTGCCGGGTCGTGGTCATCAGGGTGACTGGACGCTGGACATTGATCAGGCCCGCCCCATTTTTCAATCTGCGCTGGAAAAAGGTCTGTTCTATTTTGATTGTGCAGATATTTATGGCCTGGGTGCCTCTGAAGAAGTGGTTGGTGCCTTATTGCGAGAGCTGGCGCCAAGAGATCAATATGTTCTTGCCACTAAAATTTCCATGCCCATGGGCGCGGGAGCGAATCAAGCAGGCCTGTCTCGTAAACATGTGATGGAAGGCGTAGATGCCTGCCTGGAACGGTTGGGTCTGGATTATATCGACCACCTGGTGATCCATCGTCATCCACATGGTGTGCCCGGCCACGTGCAGACACCCATTGAAGAATCTATGGAAGCGCTGCACGATGTGGTTAAAGCGGGCAAGGCGCTGTATCTCGGTGCGTCATCCATGTTTGCCTGGCAGTTCACTCAGTTACAGATGACCGCTGAACGCAACGGCTGGACAAAATTCATTTCCATGCAGAATCACTACAATCTGGTTTATCGCGAAGAAGAACGAGAAATGAATCCGTATTGCGCCCAGCAGGGTGTTGCCCTGATGCCCTGGTCGCCGCTGGCACGAGGCATTTTAACCGGGACCTATCAGGGTGGATTCGCGGGTGGTAGTACGTCTCGCTCGCAAGGTGCGGACCGGGCGGGGACCGAAAGCCTGTATCGCGGCGAACATGTCTTCCAGGTTGCGGAACGCGTGGTTGAAACAGCGGATAAATACGGTAAAAAGCCGGCGCAGATTGCGCTGGCCTGGTTGCTGAACAAACCAGAAATTACTGCGCCAATTGTGGGCGTCTCGCGCCTTGAACAACTCGATGAACTGGTGGCGGCAACTGACATCAAGCTTGAGCAGGAAGATGTCGCCTACCTGGAGGCGCCTTACCAGGCCGTGGATAACCTGTTATCGCTTGGGTTCTCGTGAGCGTTGTTTGAGGGCGCTGACTGACGAGTGAGTTGATACAGCGTTTTTTGCAGGGCCAAATGTAGCGTCATATTGTCTCAGACAAGATGCGTGGTGACAGACCCCACGCCGCTATCAAAATGACCCTGATAGCTGCCCGGCGCAAACGGCGTTTTGCCGTAAGCGCCGGTAATGACATATTGGCCTGCTGCAAGGGTGTGGCCGTATTGGGCTAACTGGTTGGCAAGAATCGCAAGCGATGCATAGTGATTGTCTATGTGTCCAGCGCTGACAACTTCTTCGATAACACGCGTGCCTTCGCTCAGAGTCACAGTCAGATTTTCGATGTCTGTGTCTGGTGGCGCGGGATCACCGATAACAATCCCCCAGTTAGACAGATTGTCAGCGATTCGCAGCGCCGCAGGCGCGTCAGGGTTCAGACGCTTCTGGTTAACTTCAAATGCGGGCAGAATTTCTGCGACACACCGCTTTGCATCTGCCTGCGTTGCACCTTTTCCCAGAGTATTGCCGAGGCGAAAACACAGCTCGTTTTCAATCTGCCCGCGGTGCAGGTCATGAACAGATAAGGGGTCTGCGCTGGTCTTAATACGGCTGTCCAGAATGAAGCCAAAAGGTCTTATACCTTCCCCCATAGCGTTACGGGAGGCGCCTGAGGTCATGCCGATCTTCCAGCCACCAAGACGCTCGCCACTGTCCAGCCAGCGTGCCAGAAGTTTCAGCTGCATTTGCTGGCCACTCGCAAAATCGGTAGGAAAATCGCGCACCTGTTCAGGCTGGGTCAGCAGATTTTCGTATCCAGCAGAGGGGTTGTTGTGGATATCCCACAGTATATCGATGCAGTTATTCATCTCTGGATTTCACCAATCTCATGATTTCAGGCGCGCCATTGTAGCGGACTGGTGTTAAACCGCAGGGTGTATTTATGGTACCTTCTGCGTCATTACGAGGAGTTAGAA